>CAIKXW010000134.1 GCA_903831485.1 uncultured Alphaproteobacteria bacterium
GAGCGCCTCGATCAGCCACGGCTCGATGAACGGCATGTCGCCCATGCACACCACGATGGCGTCCGGCTTGAACTGCAGCGCGACCTGAACGCCGACCGCGATCGAATGGCCGAGACCGTGCTTTGGCTTCTTGTTGAGCGCGATGACGAACCGGCCCGCCAGCCTGTCGCGGATATTATGGTGATCCGGCGGACAGACGGCCACGCGCGCTAGCACAGGGATGCCGGCGATCACGTCGGCTGAATGGTCGATCAGGTGCTTGTGGCCGAGGCGCGCCATCAGCTTGTCACGGCGGCCATAGCGGCGCGACAGGCCGGACGCTAGCAACATGACGGCGACGCGGTTCAGCGGGACGCTCATCGCGGTCCTCCGCGCGCGGTCCAGACCTTCACGATCTCCGACAGCGCCGAAACGGCCAGCGAGCGCGGATCCTGTGAGGGAAAGAGTCCGATCGGCCCGGTCAGGCGGGCGATGTCATCGGGCCCGGCGCCGAGTTCGCGCAGTGTTTCGATGCGGCGCTGGTGCGTCTGCCGCGAGCCAAGCGCTCCGACATAGAAGGCTGGGCTGCGGAGCGCATCGAGCAGAATCGGCGCTTCCCATTCGTGTTCGTGGAAAAGGCACGCCACGGCGGTGTTCGCGTCGAGCGGTAGAGACGGAGCCGCCGCCGGCACTGTGAGCTGGATAAGATCGTCGGCGTGAGTCCGGCAGAAGTCGAGCGTCGCCTGCTCCTGGCTCGCGACCACGAGTTCGACATTCGCTGTGCGCGCCATCTGGCTCATGGCGACGATTTCCCACCCACGTCCCGCCAGGACGATCCGCAAGCGTGGGTCGTAGCGCCGGACGAACTCGCCTGCCCGGCCCTCAGCATGGGCATCAAGCAACCGAAGACTGCTGCGGGAGGATTTGGGTTGGAAGCCGAGCGCGAAGGCCTGGCGCGAGTGGCCGAGTGCGATTGCTTGTCTCAGAACTTCGCGGATCGGGGACGCATCGATATGAAGATCGAGGCCCCCGCCGCATGGCAGGCGCACATCCAGATAGGGCGAGCCACGACCATAGCGAAGCGTGCGGTTCGTGCCTTCGCGAATGGCGGTCTGGGACTCTTCGGTCAACGCCTGTTCAAGGCATCCGCCCGAGATGCTGCCGGCGAAGCGGCGATCGCCGGCGACAGCCAGCTGGGCGCCTAGCGGCCGCGAGAATGGGCCATCCAGGCCGACGATGGTCACAAGCGCCGCAGGCCGGCCCGCCGCCAACTCGGCTTCGGCGAAGACCAGCACATCTAGATCGCTGGCGAGGCCAGGAGGAAGGGCGTCTTCCGCCATGTCAGCAGGCGCTCCGTCGGCCGCCACTCCGTGTGGCGACGTCATTCCATCCCAACCCGTTCGCCGGACCTTGCCTCAGATACAGGTTAGGCCCTAGCGCTAATGCGTGGATTCGTATCGGCCCGACGGGTGCGGGTCAACGTAACGGTACCGCGAGGATGCACATGCAGGCAGGTGTTCAGCAGTATGCCGAGGGTAGGATCCTCACTGAAGCCGAGGGCATTATCGGCTGGCTCACGTTCAACCAGCCTGAAAGACTCAACGCCGTGCGTCGCGACATGTGGGACGCCATTCCAACGGCGGTGGCTGCGCTTGTGGCTGATCCTGGCGTTCGATGCATCGTGCTGCGCGGCGCGGGCGAGCGGGC
>CAIKXW010000135.1 GCA_903831485.1 uncultured Alphaproteobacteria bacterium
CGAAGAATGGATCCAGCCGGACCGCTGGAAGGCGCTTGCGGCGCGTGCGCTGCGCAAGGCGGAGATCAATCTCGAAGCCGTCCCTGCCCCTGCCGGCGAGATGGAAGTGGCGCTTGGGCCGGGCTGGACGGGCGTGCTGCTGCACGAAGCCGTGGGCCACGGGCTCGAGGGCGATTTCAACCGCAAGGGATCGTCGGTCTACTCCAACCGCATCGGGGAGCAGGTGATGGCGAAGGGTGTGACGATCGTTGATGACGGCACGATCGCCAATCGCCGTGGATCACTGTCGTTCGACGATGAAGGCACTCAGACCCAGCGCACCGTTCTGGTGGAGGATGGCCGTCTCGTTGGTTATATCCAGGACCGGCAGAATGCGCGCCTGATGGGCGTTGCCCCGACCGGCAATGGACGCCGCGAGAGCTACGCCGCGACCCCGATGCCGCGAATGACCAACACCTTCATGACCGGCGGCGCGCATGAACCGGACGAGATTGTCCGGTCGATCAAGAAGGGCATCTGGGCTGTCGATTTCGGCGGCGGCCAGGTGGACATCACCAACGGACAGTTCGTGTTCCAGTGCACGGAGGCCTATCTCGTCGAGAACGGCAAGGTCGGCGCGCCGGTGAAGAACGCAACGCTGATCGGGCACGGCCCGACGGTGATGAACAACATCTCGATGGTCGGCAACGACTTCGCGATGGACGACGGTGTCGGCACCTGCGGCAAGGCCGGCCAGTCCGTACCCGTCGGCGTTGGTCAGCCCTCGCTACGCATCGACAAGATCACGGTCGGTGGCGCGGGCTGAGCTCAGCCGGCGCCACCGCTCGTTCACTCTGCCGCCTGTGGCGCAGGCGTCGCGCCGTCCTTGGGCTTGTCCTTCAGGTGCGCGAGCTTGTTCAGGAACGGGCTCGCAATGCCCATCAGGATGCCAATGCCGATGCCGGCGAGACCGACATTCGTGAAGACCTCCGCATAGGTCTTCAGGGCCAGTTCCGGATCGAGCACCTGCCCGCCCACCGTTTGCTGCGCCGTCAGCTTGGTGATCTGCGCCTGCACCGCCTGTGCGATGGACGAGCCGAGATACCAGGTCGCCATCATGGTCGCGGCGATCGGCGCCGGCGTCAGCTTCGTCATAGCTGACAGGCCGACCGGAGACAGGAACAGCTCGCCCGTCGTGTGAAGCAGGTAGAGACCGACGAGGAAGATCAGCGGAACCTTGAACTCCGCATCCGCGTACTGCACGCCCCAGACAAGCACGAGGAAGCCCGCGCCCACCTGGACGAGACCCAGCGCAAACTTGAACGCGTCGCCCGGGTCCTTCTTGTGCCGGCCCAGCCAGGTCCACATCGCAGCGAACATCGGCGCGAAGATCAGGATGAACCCGCCGTTGAAGCTCTGCGTCTGGCCCGACGTGATGGTGAAGAAGCCATCATTGGGCAGCTGCGTCGACCGCTCCGAGAACTGTGACAGGGCAGATCCGCCAAGCTCGAACAGCGTGAAGAACGCGACCGACGCGAGCACGAGAATGATTGCGAGGATGAGCTTGCCGCTCTCTGCCAGCGTCGCTTTCGTGAACATGTAGTAGGCGAAGAACACCAGCATTCCGACCGACGCGATGGTCAGCGCCATGTTCACGATCGGCTCGCGCTGGACCAGCAGCCAGACAAGTCCGACGCCCAGAAGCGCAAGTATGTAGATCAGCCATTCGCGGTTGAGCGGGCCGATCAAGCGCTTCTTGAGAAGCTCAGGATTGGGAGGCAAGCCGAGTTCTGGCGGAAGCTGCGCCGGGCCCGGCGTGAAGAAGAGGATGCGGCGGCGCACGAAAACCAGCCAGCCCAGCAACATGCCGACGCCGGCAAGGCCGAAGCCTGCCCACCATCCGACCTGCGCGCCGACCAACGCGCACAGCACCTGCGCCCAGAAGGCGCCGAGGTTGATCCCGTAGTAGTAGAGCGAGAACCCGCCATCCCGGCGCGGATCGTCCTTGGTGTAGAGCTGGCCGACCTGTGTCGCGAGGTTGGCCTTCAGGAAGCCGACGCCCATGATGATCAACGACAGGGCAAGGAAGAACGCGCCCATGTAGAAAGGCTGCTGTCCCTCGACGATCATCTGGTAGCCTTCGACCTCGGTTGTTTCCGGATCGTCGACCGGCAGGATGTTCGGCAGCGCGGCCGTGCCGGTGTAGCCCTTGATCTCCATGCCGCCATTGTCGGCCGGGCCGAACTCATAGCGCTGGCCGCCGACAACCACCCAGGCCTGGCGCTGGTCCTGTCGGCCTTCTGACTCGATGTTGTAGTTCTGGCCATTGAAGATCAGCACGTTGCGAGCAGGCGCCTGCTCGATCGCCATCGTCAGGTGACCCGCCACCAGCAGGAGCGCGCCGAAAGCCACAGCCTTTGTCGTGCCGAGATAGCGGTCCGCCAGCATGCCGCCGATCAGCGGAAGCAGGTACACGAGCGAGGTATAGGCCCCGTACTGGCCAGAGGCCGCTTCATCCGAGAACAGGAAATGCTGCGTCATGTACACGAACAGAATCGTGCGCATCCCGTAATAGGAGAACCGCTCCCACATCTCGGTGAAGAAGATGATGTGCAGGCCTTTGGGCTGCTTGCGCAGCTGCAGGAAGACCGGGAGCCCCGTGACCAGGGTGATCACGATTCCGATCGCAACAACGATATCCATCTAGTCCTCGCCCAAATGCCCCTTCAGGGTCTGAGCTATGTTCATCACGCGGCGGCGATAGGCTCAAGCCCCGTAATCAACCGCTGACGGCAAGACCATGCCTTTGGAGATGAACAGCCTGCAGAACGGGCGGCTCAGACCCGGGTCTCGGCGAATGATCGCGTAATGTCGCGCCTCCAGGGGCCGTGGTACTTTTCCAGCAGACGGTGCGCCTGTGTCTGGCCCGTCTCGGCGATTTCCTGCAGTTCGGTCAGGAAGACGGTTTCGTCGAGCCCATTGGCGTTCAGGTTCCCCCGCCGCGCGAGGCCCCCAGCGGCAAGCTTCACGGCCTCGATCGCCAGCGCCTGCGCCGTCGTGTTGCGGACCGGGGCGCCGAGCGCCTGCATCGGCACGGCCGACCGAAGGGCCTGACGTTCGGCCGCGTTGAAGCCCTTCACAAGCTCCCACGCGCCATCCAGGGCCTGATCGTCATACAGGATGCCGACCCAGAACGCCGAGAGAGCGCACAGCATGTTGTGCGGACCCGCATCAGCGCCACGCATTTCGAGGAAGGTCTTGAGCCGCACCTCGGGGAAGATCGTCGACAGGTGATCGTCGAAGTCGTCCATCGCAGGCAATTCACCGGGCAGAACCGGAAGCTTCCCCGCCATGAAGTCGCGGAAGGAAAGACCAGATGCGTCGATGTACTTCCCGTCGCGACGTACGAAATACATCGGCACGTCGAGCGCGTAGTCGACATACTGCTCGAAACCGAAGCCTTGCTCGAACGCGAAGGGCAGCATGCCGGAGCGATCCGGATCCGTGTCTGTCCACACATGCGAGCGATAGGAGAGGAAGCCGTTGGTGCGGCCTTCGGCGAAGGGCGAGTTGGCGAACAGCGCGGTCGCGATGGGCTGCAGCGCAAGGCTTACGCGCAGCTTCTTCACCATGTCGGCCTCAGAGCCGAAGTCGAGATTCGTCTGCACCGTGCACGAGCGGAACATCATCTGCCGCCCGAGCCTGCCAACCTTCTCCATGTACGCCTTCATGATGCCGTAGCGCCCCTTGGGCATCATCGGCGTTTCGTCAAACGACCACAGTGGCGAGAAGCCGAGACCAAGGAAGTCGATGTTCATCGGCTTCGACAGCGCGCGCGTCTCGCGCAGGTGGTCGCCAATCTCTTCACAGGTCTGATGGATGTTCTCGAGGGGCGCGCCGGAAAGTTCGAACTGCCCGCCGGGCTCGAGGCTTACACTCGCGAGGCCCTTCTTGAGGCCGATGATGTGCCCACTCTCAATGATCGGCGCCCAGTCATTGTCGCGCGCGAGACCCTCAAGCAGGCCGCGGATCGAGGCCGCGCCTTCGTACGGCACAGGCCGCAGCGAGCCTTCGATGAAGCCGAATTTCTCGTGCTCGGTGCCGATACGCCAGTCCGACTTTGGCTTTGACCCGCCCGCCAACCGTTCGACGAGCTCGCGCTTGCCCTTGATGCGCGGCGAGGACTCGTCGATGTCGCGCGTGGGAGTCGTCATGCAGGGTGTGTCCGGAGCTGGTCCTCACCAGCCAGATAGGTATGCCCGCTTAGGGACGCCAGCCGGGTCCGTCAAATGTTCGAATTGTGAAGGAAAACTATTCCGACGGAGAGAGCGGCTATCTCCGCCAGTCGCCGCGCGCAGCCTGCCAAAGCGACAGGGTCGCGACAGCCGCCGTCTCCGCGCGAAGAATGCGCGGACCAAGGCCAACGGGCCGGACATAGGTTAACGATCGCAGCCGCGAACGCTCCGCAGGCGAGAAGCCGCCCTCCGGTCCAATGAGAATTGCCGCCGGGCCATCGGCGACGCCCTGCAACACGTCGAGAATCGATCCTGCCCTGCCCGCCTCGCCGCCCCATGGCCGGCCCTGATCGTCGCCCGCCTCGTCAGCGAAGATCAGCAAGCGGCTTGCATCCCAGCTCGCTAGAGCCGCCCCCAGCTTCTCGGCGTCGCGAACCGGAGGCACGTCCAAACGCTCGGTTTGCTCTGCGGCCTCGACGGCAATGCGCTGGAGCCGGTCCACGCGGACAGTCTCGGCGTCTGTTCGCTCGGTGAGAACCGGACGAATCTCGGCCGCGCCAAGTTCCACCGCTTTTTCAACCACAAAGTCCGTCCGGGCCTTCTTGAGCGGCGCGAACAGCAGCCAGAGGTCTGGCGTCGCCGCCTGCTCCCGCACCCTCGCAGCAAGGTCGAGCGTTGCTGTCGACTTCGTGCTGCCTGCGATGCTGGCGTCGAATTCGCCATCCCGACCGTTGAAGACGCGCACCGGATCGCCCGCCGCCAGACGCAGCACGCGCGTGAGGTAGTGCGCCTGGTCCCCGTCGAGGACCAGCTGCCCGCCCGGCGCGAGGTCCGGAGCGACATAGAGACGGGGTGTCGCGCTCATCCCCCTGCGCTATATCGGCCCCAGCCTCCTGCCAAGGACCACATGACCGAGCCCGCAGCCCCCACCGCCCCCGCTGACGCCGTCCGTGGCTCGTGGGTGGCGCATGCGCCGGCTTTCGCCCGCCCGTACCTGCAGCTGTCGCGCTATGATCGTCCGGCAGGCTTCTGGCTGCTGGGCCTGCCCTGCGTCATCGGACTTGTTCTCGCGCGTATTCCGGACGGCCTGGTCGCCGAGGACGCCTGGCTTGCCCTGCTGTTCGCCATTGGCGCCGTGGCCATGCGCGGCGCGGGCTGCACCTACAACGACATTCTCGACCGCGACATCGATGCAAAGGTCGCGCGAACGGCGTTGCGTCCGCTTCCCTCAGGCGCGGTGTCGCTGAAACAGGCGTGGGCGTGGCTGCTGATCCAGTGCCTGATCGGCCTCGGCATCCTGCTTGCTCTGCCGGATTTTGCAAAACTGGTCGCGCTCGCCGCCATACCGATGGTGGCGCTCTACCCGCTGATGAAGCGCATAACCTGGTGGCCGCAGGTCTGGCTTGGCCTCACTTTCAACTGGGGCGCCCTCGTTGCCCCGGCCGCCATTCGCGGCGAGATCACGCTGGCTGAATGGCTGCTCTATGCCGGACTTGTTCTGTGGACGCTCGGCTATGACACGATCTACGCGATCCAGGATCGCGAGGATGACGCTCTCATCGGCGTGCGTTCAACGGCGCGGCGCTTTGGCGGGAAGATCCGCCCGGCCGTCGCGATCATCTATGCGTGCTGCAGCGCACTTTGCGCAGCAGCCGCCTACGTCGCCGATGGCTGGATGGGCATTGCGATGACTGCGCCCTTCGCCTTCCACCTTGCGCTTCAGGTCGTCCGCCTTGATCCTGCCGATGGCGGTCGCGCGCTGATGCTCTTCCGGGCCAACCGCGAAGCCGGGCTGCTGCTGCTTGCAGGATGGGCCTTCATTGCAGCGCCATTCTAGCGGATACTGCTTTCGCAAGGCGCGATGTGGGAGACGAGCTTGACCGACGAACCAAAGCCGGAAGGCAAGAAGACGCCGCCAGTCGCCATGATCGGCGCAGGCGTGGCGATCGGCGCGTCGCTGCTGACGGTCTTCATCGCCACGGGCAACCGCGACAAGGATGAGCCGGCGGCCCCCGCGCAGGCCGCTGCAGCCGATCCCGCCGACGACCAGACCGCGCAGATCCAGTTCGGCCAGAACGGGCAGACGACACCACCGCCCGCGCCTGCGACACCCGATCCCGGCGCGCCTGTCGCCAATGCCGAAGGCGCGCTGGCCTTTGCCGATGACACGATTTCCTTCAGCGCCGCCATCCCGCCGGGACCGGCGAGCGATCCCGTCCTGAACTACCTGCGCACCGACGCGCTTGCCTACTTCGCGAAGTACAAGGCCAACGCCCGCACTGACGCGGAGGACCGGAAAAAACAGGGCGCCATGGCAATGCCATGGGAAGTGCAGATCGAATGGAAATACACCGCCAAGGCGGGCGACATCCTCAGCCTCGTCGGCACGGCCTATGAGTTCACCGGCGGCGCGCACGGCATGACCTACACCGACACCCATATTGCCAAGGCCGCGACAGGCGAGCAGATCACCATCGGGTCGATGCTCACGTCAGGCGCGATATCGCCCGCCATGGTCATTGGCGTTTGCGAAGCTCTCAAGAAGGTGAAACTCCAGAAGATAGGCTCGGCCACGATCTACGATGAGCCGATTGTCTGCGCTGGCACGCAGACCAACATCAAGCTGGAGGAAGCGAAGATCGCCCTCGCGCCATCTGTCGAAGCAAACAAGTTTGGCGGACTGTTCGTGTACTACGACGCCTACGCGGTCGGATCGTACGCAGAAGGCAACTACTCCCTCGTCCTGCCCCATGAGATTTTCGCGGAGGACCTGCGGCCGGAGTACAAGGCGATGTTTGGCGGGAAGGTTTCTGCGGAGCCGTAGGCGGGCTCCGCTTCATCGGCGGTGGAAGCTATCGCCGCGCCCGGAAAAACGACTTCAACAGCGCCGACGACTCCTCCGCCATAACCCCCGCCGTCACATCCGGGCGCGAATGGCATGTCGGCTGCTCGAAAAAGCGCGGACCGTGCGCCAGCGCCCCGCCCTTCTCGTCCGCCGCCCCGTACACCACGCGCCCGATGCGCGCATGACTGATCGCGCCGGCGCACATCGCGCAGGGTTCCAGCGTCACGTAGAGCGTCAGTCCGGTCAGCCGGTAGTTGCCCAGCGTCTGCGCCGCCGCGCGCATCGCCAGCACCTCGGCATGCGCTGTCGGATCGTGCAGGCGGATCGGCTGGTTGTGAGCCTCGGCCACGAGGGCGCCTGTCGCGGGATCCACCAGGACAGCCCCGACCGGCGCCTCCCCCGCATCGGCTGCCGCCTGCGCCTGCGCCATCGCGCGGCGCATCATCTCAAGGTCGAACGCCTCATCCATGCCGCCCCATAGCATTTCGCGCGGGGGATGCTAGACGCTGCCCCGATGCGCATCATCGCCGGCACGCTCAAGGGTCGCGCCATCCGCACGCCGGAGGGCCGCAACACGCGCCCCACCTCTGACAGGGCGCGCGAGTCCCTGTTCAACGTCCTCGCCCACGCTGCCTGGGCGCCCGGCCTCGAAGGCGTCCGTGTGATCGATGCGTTCGCGGGCTCCGGCGCGCTGGGTTTCGAGGCCATCTCGCGCGGCGCCGCCTTCTGCCTGTTCGTCGAGACCGAGGCCGCCGCGCGCGGCTGCATCCGCGACAATGTCGAGGCGTTCCAGCTGTTCGGCAACACGCGCATCCACCGCCGCTCGGCCACCGACCTCGGCCTCAAGCCAGCGGGTCTTGGCGCACCCTTCGACCTTGTCTTCATGGACCCACCCTACGCTCAGGGCCTCGTTCCGCTCGCCCTTGAGCAGCTGGTGAGCGGACAGTGGCTTTCACCCGACGCATTGGTCGTCGCCGAGGTGGGCTCAGACGAACCCGCGCTGGAAGCGCCGGGCTGGAGCATCCTCGACGAGCGCACCTATGGCGCAGCTAGCGTCTATTTCCTCCGCAGGGGCTGACCCTTCGGCAACGGCGCGAACGGCGACAGCACGAACGCCAGCAGCAGGCCAAGCACCAGCACATCCGTCGACGCCGAGCCGATCATCGTGCTGTAGTCCATCACGAACAACGAGATCGGCGGCGTCACGCCGGCGATTCCGATCATCAGCATCGCGCCGATATTGTTCATCAGGTGAAAGCCCATCGCAGCCGCGAGCCCACCTGTCCTCCAGACGAGCGCGGTCATCACGAGGCCAAGCAGCGTGGCGACAGCGACATAGTAGATCGCAAACTGCGTATCGCCGCCGCCATTGGCGGTATGCGCCAGCCCGAACGCCAGCGATGGCAACAGGCCCCACACAAGCGGGTGTGGGATGCGCGCCGCGAGTTGCTGCGTGAGGTAACCGCGGAAGAACAGCTCCTCGCCTGCGGTCTGGAAGAAGATCAGCACGACAAGCGGCGCAAACGCCAGCAGCCAATGCTCCATCGGCAGGCTCGACCTCTCTGGCGGCGCGCCCGAGAGCCAGGTCGATCCGAGGCTGAGCGCGAGATACCCGGCGGCCATCGCCATGCCGATGAAGAACTGATCGAGCCGGATACGGCCATCATGCCCGAACACGGTCGACAGCCCACGCCGGTGGAGAAGCTTCGTGGCCAGCCAAACGCCGAGCCACAAGCCCCAGAATGTCGCCAGAAGCACGCCCATCGCCATGGCAGAGTCGAGATAGGTGAGGCTCCCTTCGCCCTGCCCCATCACGGCGCCCAGCGCGTCGGCGCTGACAAGGCCGCTGCCAATGGCGATCAGGCCAAAGATCATCGTCCACGCCAGCCACGCCGCGACAACCAGCACGCTCCCGAAAGCAGTGCGCCACAGCTGCGCGCGCGGTCGCGCGAGATCGACCCATCGCTGGAAGGGGTGCTCCACGTCGTTCGCCTCAGGGCTTCAGGATCGTGGCGCCAATCGTCTTGCGCCCTTCGAGCGCACGGTGCGCTTCGGCCGCGTCCCTGAGCGCAAAGCGTTGGCGCACATCCGCCTTCACCGCGCCAGACCGCATCGCGCCCCACAGCGCCGCTGCGCCGCGTTCAAGGTCCGCGCGATGATGCGTGAAGTGGAACAGGCCCGGCCGCGTCATGATCAGCGACCCGCCCTGGTTGAGCCGCGCCGGCGCGATCGGGTCTGCGGGGCCCGACGCATTGCCATAGGTGATGAACCACCCGCGTGGCGCGAGCGACTTCAGGCTCGCCTCGGCAGATGTCCTGCCAACGCTGTCATAGACAACCGGCACGCCCTTCCCGCCATTCAGCGTCTTTACACGCGCCGCAACATCCTCGCTCGCGAGGATCGTCTCCCAGCAACAGTACTGCTTCGCCAGTTCGGCCTTCTCCGGCGTCGACACCACACCAATCACGCGCGCGCCCTGGGCATTGGCCCACGGTACGAGGATCGATCCGACGCCGCCGGCCGCAGCCCAGACCAAAATCGTCTCGCCGGGCTGGATGCGCCGGATCTCGAAGGTGAGCATCCAGACCGTCAGACCCTTCAGGAAGACCGCCGCTGCGTCCTCGTCGCTCACGCCATCGGGAATGCGAACCATCTTGTCCGCCGGCGCATTCCGATGCGTCGCATACCCACCCTGCAGCCCGTTGTAGACAACCCGGTCCCCGATTTTCAGTCCCGACACGCCCTCGCCCAGCGCCTCGATCACGCCTGCGGCTTCTTCGCCCAGCCCCGCGGGCGTTGGGCCGGGATAGAGCCCCGTCCGCTTGTAGGTATCGATGAAATTCACCCCGATCGCCGTCTGCCGCAGCCGCACCTGCCCGGCCTCGGGCGCACCGAGTTCCACCGTCTCGAACTTCAACTCCTCCGGCCCGCCATGTTTGTGAATGCGGATGACGTCTGCTGTGGAGGCTAATGCCATTGGCTAACTCGCGGGGTTGCAGTGAGGCTTTGGACTCATGTCTAACCCGTCCTGAGCCGAGACACGAGCATGGACGTTGTTGAGATAATCTGTGGCATCGACGAAGCCGGGCGAGGCCCCCTCGCCGGCCCCGTTGTCGCTGCCGCCGTCGTGCTCGACAAGAAGCGCCGCATCAACGGCCTCAACGACTCCAAACAGCTCACCGAGGAACGCCGCGATATCCTCGCCGCCCGCATCAAGGAGCGCGCCGTCGCCTGGGGCGTCGGGGTCGCCACGGTCGAGGAAATCGACACCGTCAACATCCGGCAAGCCAACTTCCTGGCCATGCGCCGCGCTTTCGACCAGCTGGGCATGATGCCGACCCACGTGCTGGTGGACGGCAACGACCCGCCGCCAATCCCCTGCAGGATCACCTGCATCGTCGGCGGCGACGCGCTGGAGTCCGCCATCTCTGCCGCCTCTATCCTGGCCAAGACGACACGCGACGCGATGATGGTGGACCTCTGCGCGCGCTATCCAGGTTACGGCTTCTCGCAGCACAAGGGCTACGGGGTCGCCGCGCATCTGGAGGCACTAAGGCGCCTCGGGCCGTGCCCCGTCCATCGCCGCAGCTTCAGGCCCGTGCGCGAGGCGCTGGGGATCTTGGATAAGGTGATCGTGGCGCGGCAGTTGCCCCTGCCAGGTGTTGTGGCGAGCTAGCGCCGCCCAAACAGCTTCTCGATATCCGCCAGCTTCAGCTCGACATATGTCGGTCGACCGTGATTGCACTGCCCCGAGTGCGGCGTGACTTCCATCTGCCTCAGCAGGGCATTCATCTCGTCGGCCGTGAGCCGCCGCCCCGCGCGCACCGAGCCGCGGCAGGCCATGTTGCCCATGACCTCTTCCATCCGCTCCTTCAGCGCCAACCCCGCCTCATACTCCGCAAAGTCGTCCGCAAGATCGCGGATCAGACCCTTCACATCCATCTCGCCGAAAATCGCTGGCGTCGCGCGCACGGCAACCGCACCGCGCCCGAACGGTTCGACCTCCAGCCCCATCACAAGCAACTCGTCCGCACGGTCGAGCACGCGCAGCGCTTCTTCCTCGGATAGTTCGACGATCTCCGGTATCAGCAATGCCTGCCGCCGCACGCCCTCACCCGCCATCTGCGCCTTCATGCGCTCATAGACCAGCCGCTCGTGCGCGGCGTGCTGATCGACGATCACCATGCCGTCCGCCGTCTGCGCGATGATGTAGGTCTCGTGCACCTGCGCACGCGCCACCCCGAGTGGCGGTGTGTCAACTGAAGCATCCGGCGCAGGCTCGACGCGCGCGCTCGGAGCGCCGCCCAACGCCTCGAACGTGGCAGGCCGGTTGTCGGACATGCCGGCATAGATCTGCGTCTCCACCCCCGGCCGCGCCGGAGACCACCGCGCCTGTCCCGCATTCC
>CAIKXW010000136.1 GCA_903831485.1 uncultured Alphaproteobacteria bacterium
ATGGCGGCGGCTTCGCCACCGGCTCCGGCTCGTCCTACGCCTATGACGGCGTGCGCCTCGCCAAGCGCGGCGATGTCGTGGTCGTCACCACAAACCATCGCCTCAACCAGTTCGGCTATCTCAACCTCGGTGGCTATGGCGAACAGTTCGCGGATTCCGGCGCCGTAGGCGCGCTGGACATGATCCAGTCGCTCGAATGGGTGCGCGACAATATCGAAGCCTTCGGCGGAGACCCAGCCAACGTCCTCATCTTCGGCGAGTCGGGCGGCGGCTCGAAGGTCTGCACCCTGATGGCGATGGACAAGGCGCAAGGTCTCTTCCATCGCGCCGTCGTGCAGTCCGGCCCGCGCATCAATCACGCACCGAAAGACACATCAGCCAAGGCGGCGGACGAGGTGGTGAAAAAGCTAGGCCTGACGAAGGACACCATCGCCGAAATCCTCACCAAGCCCGTGGCGGACCTGCAGTCCGCGGCCGAGGGCGTGCAAGGCGCCGGCTCCGGCCCGGTGCTCGACGGCCGCTCGATCACGCGCGATCCGTTCAACCCGGATGGCCCGTCGCAATCCGCGAACGTGCCCCTCCTCATCGGCTGCAACCGCACCGAGGGCACGTCGCTCACCGCCGCCGACAGCCCGAACCACGCGCTCACGTGGGAAGCACTCCCCGCCGCCATCAAACAGGCCTTCCCCGGCAAGAACGAGACAACGATCATCGACCTCTACAAGAAGAACCATCCAGACATCGAAGCGCCCGAGCTCTTCTTCATGGCGACCTCCGACAACACCTTCTTCCGCGGCAGCGTCACCGTCGCCGACCGCAAGGCGCAGCAAGGCGGCGCCCCCGTCTTCTTCTATATGCTCGACTGGGAAACGCCGGTGATGGAGGGCAAGCGCTACGTCCCCCACGCGCTCGACATCGGCATGGTGTTCGACAACGTGGCAAAGTCTGAGTCGATGTCCGGCACCGGCCCCGAGGCGCAAGCCATCGCCGACCAGATGTCGGAAAGCTGGATCGCCTTCGCCCGCAACGGCGATCCGTCCAATGCGAAAGTGCCCGCATGGCCAGCTTACAAGGCTGACGCGCGCAGCATGATGGTCTTCCGTACAAACCCCGGCGTCGAAGTCGACATACGCGCAGCCGAGCGCGCTGCGACTGCTGCATAGCCCACACGCGCGAATGTCATCCCGGAAGCCCGCAAGGGCTATCCGGGACCCATTCCTCCAACTCGACACATGCGCAATGGGTCCCGGCTCTCGCTGCGCCCGGCCGGGATAACTGCCATAGATGTCCTCACACACGATCGCTCTCGCTCTCGGCTGCCCTCCACCCTACATTGCCAGCCATGCAATCCTTCGCCGCGCTCCTTGAACGGCTGGTGCTCACGCCGTCGCGCAACGCGAAGCTCCAGCTGATCTGTGACTATCTCCGCCACACCAGCGATCCATCGCGCGGCTGGGCCATCGCGGCGATCACCGGCGACCTGAACATCCCCTCCGTCAAACCCGCCGCCATCCGCGCCCTCGTCGCCGATCGCGTAGATCCCGTCCTGTTCAACCTGAGCTACGACTATGTCGGCGACCTCGCCGAAACCATCTCCCTGATCTGGCCGCAACGCCCCGGCGCCAACCGCTCGCCCGACCTCAGCGAAGTCGTCGAGACCCTGATGGAGTCCACAAAGGCGCAAGGCCTGCTGTTGGTGGAAGGCTGGCTCGACGCGCTCGACTCCACCGGCCGCTGGGCGCTGCTCAAGCTCGTTACCGGCGGCCTTCGGATCGGCGTGTCCGCCCGCCTCGCCCGACAGGCCCTCGCCGACTACGGCAAGGTCGACGTGTCAGAGATCGAAGAACTCTGGCACGGCATGGCGCCGCCCTATCTCGATCTCCTCGCCTGGCTCGACAGCCGAGGCCCCAA
>CAIKXW010000137.1 GCA_903831485.1 uncultured Alphaproteobacteria bacterium
CGCCGTTGCGATATCCGCTACCCCTTCGGCTTGAACGCCAGCAGCATGTTGCCGCCTGCCTGGCCGAACATCGCATAGCCGGAGTTCACCAGCAGCAGGCCGTTCATCGCCGTGATGGAGTTCGAGTCGATCGCGCCGCCCTTGCCCTTGACGCCGTTGATCCCGTCGAACTCGCGCGCGGTCTCGAACGACCACAGCAGCTTTCCGGTCCTGGCGTCGTTGACATAGACCGCGCCATTCAGCGCCGCAGAGACAACCGCGCCATCAATGATGGAGGGCGCCGCCGAAAGGATATTGCCGCGCCAGCCGCCGCGCGTGCCGGGCGCCGGAGCAGGGGTGCCCGGCGGCGGTTCGGGATTGAACTGCCATTTGATCTTTCCGGTCTTCGCGTCGAGCGCATAGAGGCCCGACTTGATGTTCGGATCGCCCTCCCACTCGCCCGCGATGGGACGGCCCACCTGCGTGATCGGCGCATAGACCGTGTCGTTGTCGAACGCGATGCCCCAGTGGATTCCGCCCAGCGGCCCGCCCGTGCCGAGCGGCGTGCGCCAGACAACCTTGCCGGTATCAGGCTCGAAGGCCCACACCGACCCGGACTTCTGCCCTGCATAGAGCAGTTCCTTGCCATCGCTACCCTTGCCGAGGATCACCGACGCGCCGAAGTCGACATCGCGATAGACGGTCTCGTTGGGGCCAACGCAGTTCAGCCGCTCCTTCGCGGGGTTCGGCCCGCAGCCTGAGTTGAAGATGTCCTTCGGCGTTGCGTGGAAGCTCCACTTCTCCTTGCCGGTCTTCAGGTCGATCGCGATCACCGCGTTGGTGTTCTTGTGCGCCGGCGGCGAGTTGCTCTCGCCCGTTGCAAAGAACACCAGCCCGCGCGTCTCATCCACCACCGGCGAATTCCAGATCGGCGCGCCCGACGGGCCCATCAGCATCCTGCCGTCGCCGCGGTCGCGCAGCGGCTTGGCGTCTTCCATCGTGTCATAGCGCCACTGCTGCGCGCCAGTCTTCGGGTCGAGCGACAGCACATAGCCATGGTTGCTGCAGCACGGATGGTTGTTGTCCGCCGCCACCGAGATTTCGAACTGCGCCACCGGCACGATCACGCGATCCTTGAGGATGCTCGGCGTACCCGTCGTCATCGAGTGCGAATAGACGCCCACCGGCTTGGTCCACAGCGCCTTGCCCGTGCGGGGGTCCACCGCATGCACGGTCGAGTCGATGCCAGAGAACACCAGCAGCGGCGTCCCATCGCCCAGCACGCCATAGGCCACGCTCGTGCGCAGTGGCGCCTCGCCCGGCGTCGAGTAGACCCACTGTACGCACGGCTTGGCCGGATCGGAGAGATCGAGCGCGTACATCTTCCCGGCTTCCGCGACCGGATAGAACAGGTTCTTGCCCACGATCGCGCCCTGGCTGCGCATGATCGACGCATCGGGGAAGGCTATCGCCCACGCCAGTTCCATGTCGCCCATCTGCGCCGTCGTCAGTCCCGCCTGCTTCGCCGTCAGCTTGCGCGTGTTGCGCCAGTCATAGCCAAAGTGCGTCGCCGTCGCCGCATCGGGGCCTTCGAGATCCACCGCCGCCCGCGCGCCCGTGCACTTCAGGTTCGGCGTCCAGTCCGGCGTCTTCGTCGTGTCGCGGCCGGTGACATAGCTCACCACCGTCGCGCGCTGGTCAGCGGAGAGGCCCGCGGCCATGTCCTTCATCTTGCCGTTGGTCAGAGCGTAGTTGACGAACTGAAAGCTCATCGCCTTCATGTTGTCGCGCGTGGGCGAGCGCGTCGCCTCCGCATTGTCGTGACACACCGCGCAGGTCTGCTTGTAGACAACCTCGCCGGGATGCACGCCTGGAACCGCCGCAACCTGCGCCGGTGCAACAGCTGCCGGCGGCGCAGGCGCCACCGCCACCTGTGCGACATCCGCCATCGGCGCCGCCTCCGGCGTGGCGCACGACATCAGCGCGATCAGCGAGGCGCACCCAAGGGCCGCCGCCACAACGGATTTCCGCATCGTCTTCTCCCGGTTGACGCGCCGCGTGGTCCGCAACTGCGCCCTGATTATGCGATCGCAACCTGCCCCAAGGGGAAGCAATTGCAAAGGCCGCCCGTCGCCGCAGTCGCGCGGTTGTGTTTGACCCCATGAGATCTGGCGTCACTATACCAATGTCGCGAGCGCGCAGGAGAGGAGCCGTCCATGAGTCGCAACCTCCTGTCCGCCGCTCTGGCGGCCCTCACGCTCGCCGCATGCGGACAGGAAGCGCCGTCCGTGTCCGCTCCTGCGCTCTATGCGACAGACTCCGCCCCCGCCATCGCCGCCGTGCCGCCGCTCGACTATGCCCAGCCCGCCCACTGGCTCTGCCGCCCTGACGCTGACGACGCCTGCAAGCAGCCCGCAACCGTCACCCGCGTCAACGCCGACGGCACGCTCGCGAAGCAAGCCGCCAGCATCGCGAACGATCCGCCGGTCGACTGTTTCTACGTCTATCCCACCATCTCACGTGACCCGGAGGGCAACTCCGACGCCACGCCCGGCCTCGAAGAGACCGAAATTGTCCGCCAGCAACTCACCCACTTCGCCGGCGCCTGCCGCCTCTTCGCGCCGGTCTACCGGCAGGTCACGCTCACCGCCCTCCGCAAACTCCGCGTTGGTCACCAGGTCGAAACCAACCGCGAGATGGCCTACGCCGATGTGCAGGCAGCCTGGCGTCACTACCTCGCCACCGACAATGCCGGCCGCGGCGTCGTCCTCATCGGTCACAGCCAGGGCGCCGGAATCCTCGCCCGCCTGATCGCCGCCGAGATCGACGGCAAGCCGGAGCAGGGCAGGCTGGTCTCCGCCATCCTCCCCGGCGCCGACATCGAGGTTCCGCAGAACGCCAGCGTCGGCGGCTCCTTCACCGCCATGCCGCTTTGCGCCAGCGCGACAAGCATTGGCTGCGTCATTGCCTGGTCCGCCTTCCGCGCCGAGACGCCGCCGCCCGCCGGCACGCTGTTCGGCCGCGCCGCCACGACCGGCGCCAAGGTCGCCTGCGTGAACCCCGCCCAGCTCGACGGCACAGGCCAGCTCAACCCCTACCTCCCCACGACGCCCGTCCTGTTCGAGGACGTCGCCGCCCCCGCGCCCTGGACCACATTGCCTGACACGCCCCCGATCGAGACGCCCTTCGTCGCGCTGCCCGGCCTCGTCTCGGCCCAGTGCATCAACCGCGAAGGCGCCAGCTACCTCGCCATCACCGTCAACGCCGATCCCGCCGACCCCCGCACCGACACGATCAACGGCGACATCGTCATCGACAACGCCGTCCGCAGCGAATGGGGCCTCCACCTGTTCGACATGCACTTCGCCATGGGCAACCTGCAGCAGATCGTCAGCTCCCAGTCAGCTGCATGGCTGGCGGCGCAGGCCGCACAACTCGATCCGCTCTGATCCACGCTTCCGTCGGGCCCGTGACCTGCGTGACGCAGATGACAACGATCCCGGCTCGCACCATCTTCTCCGCATGACCGGCTGGACCATCAACGCTGCCGAACTCCGCATCCCGCGCCGCTCGCGCATAGCGGCGCACCGGATAATCGTGATCGGCGACCCCTCAGGCCGAGCCGTGCGACAGCTCAACGGTCTCGCCTCATGGTTCGACGAGGAGCAGCACGCCTGGCGCCACAAGCCGATCGGCTACCTCCCGACCGACCG
>CAIKXW010000138.1 GCA_903831485.1 uncultured Alphaproteobacteria bacterium
CCAAGCGCGCAGATTGCAGAGACGATGGCTGCGGCGCGCGCGCCGCCCAGCAGCGCCGCCCCCGTGGCGACGCCGAGCAGCAGCGCTTGCAGGCCTGCGGTCGCCGAGATCACCTTCCGGATCATCCGGTCGGCCCTGCCTGCGTCCAGCCCATCGAAATGCGTGTTCGGGACGATGACGGCCGCCGTCCAGCCGGAGGCCGCGGCGCCGCCGGCGCCAAGGGCCGCAACGGCAAGCATGATCGACGTGAAATCCGCCATTGGTGCGTCTCCGGCCCCCCGGGATTCGGGATATAAGGCGGGGTCTAGGGGGATTCGGCCTGCTCAGGCAGGGCGGCGAAAATGCCGCCCGGGCTGGCGAATCCGGTTGCAACCCTGTCTGGCGGGGCGGACACTCGTACTATCGCGACGATGGGGAATTTCTGAATGAGAATGAAGTCGATAGCGGTTGCGGCCGGGCTCGGCCTGGCGGCCTGCGCCGGGCAGACGGTTACGGACGGAGGCAACGCGAAACCTGTGGCGGACGAGCGTTTCGACTATGCGGCGAACTTCACCTGCGAGGGCGGGTCGAAGCTGGATGTCGTGTTCAACCACGGTGATGGCGAAACGCTGGCGCGGGTCGATACGGGCGCTGCGATGAGCCTGAAGGTCGATGAGGCCGCCACGGCCGGCATGACGTGGAAGAACGAAAAAGTCTCGCTGATGCTGGCAGGTCCCGACGCCACATGGACATCGGATGGCGCATCGCGCGCCTGCACGTTCGAACCGCGCTCCCTGCCGCCGCCGAAGATGGACGGCGTCGTGCGGACGCTGACGAGCGAGGATGCCGGCACGTCATTCGACGTGAAGGTTGGCGAGAAGGTTGCGGTGGCGCTCTCGGGCGTGCCGACAGCCGGCTATGTCTGGGGCGCATCGGCGCCGCCAGCATGGGTGAAGGCGACCGATGGTCCGGGCGGATCGACGACGACATCGCAATTCCTGCCGGGCTTTGCCGGCGGCAATCACTGGGAAGTCGTGGTGTTCGAGGCGGTTGCTGCCGGCGAGGGCGAGATCACGCTGGCCCAGCGCCGCCCGTGGGAGAGCACGGCCGAACCGGATGCGTCGACCTTCAAGTTCATACTCAAGGCCAGCTGAGGCGCGGTTGCGCACGCATGCGCTGAGCCTCGCTTGCGCCGTGATTGTCGCTGCTGCCTGTACGCCACGCGTGGAGCCGCCGCCTGCTGCGAGCATTCGCTCGGCGCGGCAGGCGGCGCTGACGTTCGACCAGCGCATGATGCGCGAAATCATCGCCCGGCTGCAGCGTGACGAGGACGCGGTCGCCGTCTGGCTCGCCTATGCCGATCATGTGCCCGACTGGGGCCGCGAGATCAGCAATGATGTCGAGGTCGAATTCAGCCGCACGGCGCTCGGCGTGCGGAATCCTGCCAACGCGCCTGACGACTGGGAGCGCCAGCAGATGGAGCAGATGAGCTTCATGCTGGACACCGGCATCGACGCGGAGACGCTGGATGTTGCTGAGGTCAGGCAGGAGGGCGAGGAGAAGGTCTTCCGCTGGATGCGGCCGATCCTGATGACCGAGGAATGCCTCGTCTGCCATGGGGAAAACATCGAGCATCGGGTGAAGCTCCTCCTGGGACAGGAGTATCCGCTCGATGAAGGCACGGGCTATTCGGCCAACCAACTTGGCGGGGCGTATTCGGTGCGGCAGGTGCTGAGCGTCGGCGGCAAGCCGCCACCACGCTGGTCCGACATCCCTGCGCCGGTCATTGCCCCGGCCGACACCCGCGCAAACGACGATGCCCCGCTTGTCGCGACGCCGACGCCGACGCCCGAATCGTCGGCGCCCGCCGCGGACGACCGGCCCTGACATACACTCTTGAGGTGCGACATTCGCTCCCGGGGCGTTAGGGGGCACTGGTTCCCGTCGGAGCGATATCCATATCCGCTCAATGACTGACCTCACCCGTCACCACCCGGCAAAAGGGGTGTCCGACCGCATCGCGCTCGGGATAACGAAGTCCCTGCGCTTTTTCGCCGATACCTTCTTCGCGCAACGCTACGGCCACCGCGCAATCGTTCTGGAGACCGTCGCAGGCGTGCCCGGCATGGTTGGCGGCATGATGCAGCATCTGAAATCGCTGCGGCGGATGCGTGATGACGATGGCTGGATCAGGGAGCTCATCGACGAGGCCGAAAATGAACGCATGCACCTGATGGCGTTCGTTGCGCTGTTCAAGCCGAATGCATTCGAGCGCTTTCTTGTCCTGCTGGCGCAAGGCGTTTTCTGGAATTTCTTTTTCGTCCTCTACCTGCTCGCACCGCGAACCGCGCACCGTACGATCGGTTACTTCGAGGAGGAGGCCGTGGTCTCCTACACGCAGTTCCTGGCCGAGATCGATGCGGGCCGCATCGACAATGTACCGGCGCCCGAGATCGCGATAACCTACTGGAAGATGGCGCCCGATGCGCGGCTGCGCGACCTTGTGATCGCCGTGAGAGCGGACGAGATGAAGCATCGCGATGTGAACCACGGCTTCGCCGCAAAGCTGGACGCCACCAGAACACCGGGGCGGAACCTGGAGAACGAGCCCTCCACACTTCCGGAGAAGCCGGAAGATCATCGGGGCGAGGCCCAGCGGGCACTTGCGCGGACCTCAATCGGTCCTTGAAACGCCACCGGGTGCTAGGCCTTCGCGCCCTTCTTTCCAGCGCCATAGACCGGCGTGGCGGTGGCGGACGCCTCGTCCAGCGGCCAGCGTGCGCGGGCGGGTGTATCGAGGGCATCGACATAGCCGAGGCGCAGGCGTTCGGCGCCGGCAAGCGCGATCATCGCGCCATTGTCGGTGCACCAGCGTAGCGGCGGGGCGAAGAAATGGAATCCGTGGTGGCGCGCTTCGGCTTCGAGACGTGCACGGAGCGCCTTGTTGGCGGCGACGCCGCCGGCCACGACGAAGGTGCGGCGATCGGTTCGCTCGGCAACCAGCTCCATTGCACGCGCGGACTTCACCGCGAGAATGTCAGCCACCGCCTCCTGGAAGGACGCGCAAACGTCGGCGCAACGCTGAGCCGTGAGCGGCTGGTCTTCCGCGGCGCGGCGAACGGCGGTCTTGAGGCCGGAGAAGCTCATGTCGAGGCCTGGCCGGTCGAGCAGTGGACGGGGAAGCGTAACGGCGGCTGCATCGCCGGTGAGAGCTGCGCGCTCGACGGCCGGCCCACCCTGCCCGACAAGACCCAGAAGCTTGGCTGTCTTGTCGAACGCTTCGCCCGCGGCGTCGTCGATCGTCGACCCGAGCCGGCGATAGCGGCCGACGCCTTCCACAAATACGAACTGGCAATGGCCGCCTGACACCAGCAACAGCAGGTAGGGGAAGCTCACCTCCTCGGCGAGGCGGGGGCTGAGTGCGTGCCCCTCGAGATGGTTGACCGCGACCAGCGGCAGGCCGCGCGCGAGCGCGATCGCCTTGGCGGTGGACAGGCCCGCCATGACGCCGCCGATGAGGCCCGGACCGGCCGTCGCGGCTATCCCGGTCAGCCCGGCCCACCCGACGCCCGCCTCCTCCATCGCGAGGCGGATCAGTGAATCCAGCCGTTCGACATGCGCCCGGGCGGCGATTTCGGGCACGACGCCGCCATAGAGGGCGTGGTCCTCGGTCTGGCTAGCCACATGTTCGGCCAGCACCTCAGCCCGGCCGTTTTCGAGGCGCACGACCGCCGCCGCGGTCTCATCGCAGCTGGTTTCGATACCAAGAACCGTCACAGCGCCTTGCATCATTACGGCGGCGCTTGTACGCCGCGAACGTTCAGAAAGCCAACGATGACATCACAGCGAACAGTCCGGATCGGCACGCGGGGCTCTCCCCTGGCGCTAGCGCAGGCGAACATGTTCGCCGCGCTGATCGCCGAGGCGTCGCATGGCGAGATCGCGACGGTGCTGCACACCTTCACGACGACCGGCGACAAGATACTCGACCGGCCGCTGCAGGAGGCGGGCGGCAAGGGGCTTTTCACCAAGGAGCTCGACCGCGCGCAGGAGGTCGGCGAGATCGACATCGCCGTCCATTCGCTGAAGGACGTGACGGTCACCCTGCCCGATCATCTCTACCTGGCGACCTTCCTGGAGCGCGAGGATCCGCGCGATTGCCTCATGGGACCGTTCGCCTCGCTGGCGGAGCTGCCGCAAGGCGCCGTCGTCGGATCGTCCAGTCTTCGCCGGCAGGCGCAGCTGTTGGCTTCGCGTCCGGATCTCAAGGTCGTGATGTTTCGCGGCAATGTGCAGACACGGCTGCGCAAGCTGGCCGACGGCGAGGCGCAGGCGACCATTCTCGCCGCTGCCGGCCTTCGCCGCCTCGGCATGATCGACAAGGCAGCAGGCATTCTCGAGATCGATGCGATGCTGCCGGCCGGCGGCCAGGGCATTATCGGCGCAACGCTGCGGATGGATGCGCCTGACTGGCTCAAGGAGCTTGCAGCAAAGCTCGACAACGAAGAGGCGCGGCTTGCCGCGCTTGCGGAGCGCGCCTTCCTGCGCAAACTGGACGGATCATGCCGCACGCCGATCGCAGCCCACTTCCGACTGACGCCGGGAGGCGCCGAGATGGCGGGAGAGCTTCTTGCCGACGACGGCTCCAGACGCTGGCGCGCCGAGGGTTTGATCGAGGGCCGACCGAGCGCGTTCGACGCCGAAGTGCTGGGCAGTGTGCTGGGCGAAGATGTCGCCGCCGAACGCGCCTACGAACTCGAAGGCGTTCCGCGCCCTGACGATGGCGATGGCGATACCGCTGAAGAGGGTGCGGACGCCTGAGCTGTCTGCTCCGCAGCTGACGGGTTGCGATCCGGACCGCCTGAGCCGATAAATGCATCGCCCCGAAACCCACCAGACCCGAGCCCCGTGCCGCACACCCTCTCGCCACGCATCCTGGTGACGCGCAGCGAACCCGGCGCATCCGAGACGGCCGCGCGGCTGCGGGCTGCAGGGTTCGAGGCTTTGGTTGAACCGTTGTTCGCCATCGCGCCGATCGCGGCGGACATTCCGGACTTCGACGCCCTCGCCTTCACCAGCGCGAACGGGGCGCGGCAATTCGCCCGGCTCTCGCCGCGCCGCGACGCAAGCGTGTTCTGCGTCGGCGCCCGCACGGCGCAGGCGGCCCGCGAGATGGGCTTTGCCGATGTCGTTTCGGCGGATGGTAATGTCCTTGCTCTGCTCGACCTGGTTTCGCGCAAGTTGCCCCCTGACGCGCGCCTGCTTCACGTCGGCAACGCCGAAAGCCGCGGCGATCTGGCCGAACGGCTTTCGGCCGCAGGGCATAACGCCCGGTTTGTCGCAGTTTTCCACGCCGTTCCTGTGGAATCCCCCGGCCGGCGCCTTGCCGCGCTGCTTGCAGGGCAGGAGCGGATTGACGCCGTGATGGTTCACTCGCCACGCGCCGCAATCATCCTCGCCGGTTTTGCAGATGGCGTGGCGAGGCCCCCGTCCCTTTCGGTCGTTGCGATCTCGGAGGCTGCGGCGGCTCCGCTGGCTGGGCGTGCGGCGCGCGTCGAGATTGCGGCGACCCCCGACGAAGCGGCGTTGATTTCAGCCCTCGCACGCCTCGTTTTTGGTTGAGACAGCCGCCGATCTCTGCATATCCTTTCTCCGGGGAGGCTACAGGCGCACGCCATGAGGATGGTGGTCGATGACTGACCCGTCGCGCGTCGAACCTGAGCCGATCGACGCGGAATTCGAACCTGCGGAAGACGCCCCGGCGCCGATGTCGCGGTCGCAGTCGCGGCGCGTGGGCCCGCGCCGCATGCGCAGCCGTTCGGTCACCTGGCCCCACCTTGTCACCGCAAGCTGTCTCGCCGCCGTCATGGGCGCGACCGTGGCAATCATCGTCAGCAATGCCAGCTCGAACGCGCCGACGGGCACGCTGGCGCGCGAGATCGACGAACTCACGCTTGCGATCGAAGCCCTGCAGCGGGGCTCAGGCCAGGCGAGCTCCGACATCGTCGCCATGCGGGCGCGCATCGATGCGCACGGCGACCGGCTGCGCGAAAAGGATGTCGCCGACACCTCGCTGCGAACCGACATCAGCGCACTGGCGGCGCAGCTCTCCGCCGTGAGCGGCGTCGGCACGGGGGAGGCTGACGAAAGTGCGATCGTCAGCACGACGCCGCTGGGCATCCTGCTGGCGCGCGTCAACCGGCTTGAGCGGATAGCCGACGACGCAACCGCATCCCCTGAAACCACGCAGGATGTGCGCCGCGCCATTGCCGACCTTGCCAGCCAGGTCGCCGAACTCAACCTGGCGAACACAACGCTGGTGACGGCGTTCGACCAGCGCGAGGCGGCGCTGAGCGCGCTGGAGACCGGGTTGAATGACGTCGCCATCGAGCTTGCCGGCCAGCGCGGCCTGTCCCCGGCCGCCGCGCCGCGCATCTCCATCGCTGCAACGACGATCGTGCCTGAAGCTGTCGCCACCGCAACC
This sequence comes from uncultured Alphaproteobacteria bacterium, assembly GCA_903831485.1. The sequence continues at coordinate 6,464 of CAIKXW010000138.1, forward strand.
ACACGCGCACAGACCATACGCGCGCTCGCCGTGCTTGAGTCGGCGGCGCGCAATGGCGAACCCTTCGCGGCGGAGCACGCTGCGCTATCGGGCCTGCTTCCGGGCGACACGGCCTTGTCCGACATTGCGGGTTTCACCGTGTCGGGCGTGCCTGCCCTGTCGAAGCTGCGCGCCGATTTCGATACGAGCGCCGGGCGCGCGCTGCGCCATGCCGAGGAAGACAGCGACGATGGCTGGAACTGGCTCCGTCAGGCGTTTGCCGGCGTCGTGACGTTCGAGCCCGCCAGCAGTGTGGCGCTGGCTGCGGAGACGATCCGCACGGCGCGGCGTCAGCTCGATGTCGGCGAGATACGCAACGCCGTGAACGCCGTGGTGGGACTTTCGGGACGCGCGCATGACGCATTTGCGACATGGCGCGAGAAGGCAATGCAACGCGCCATGCTCGACGACGCGATGAAGTCGCTCAACACGCGGCTGCTCGGCGCCGCAGCGGCAACGCCCGGTCCGGGCTGAGCGGCGCGCGGGCCCGGCGCCAGGAGCGGCAAGTAAGCGCAGTTACATACGCGGTTGTCATCTCACTGGCGCTGAATTGTGGGTCGCGCCGCTTGCCCCACTGTCTCTGGCCGCATAGCTCCGTGCTGCATCCCGGACGGGGATAGCCTGGCGCGGCTCACTGATACTGTGAGCCCATGGATACTGGGAGAACGTCTTGATCCGTACGACGAAGAATCTGGCTATGCTTGCGACGATGGCGGCGGCCCTGATGGCCTGCACAACGCCTGCGATGGACAGCGCCAACGCTCAGACGCCGCAATCTGCGCCGAAGGCCGATGCGAGGCTTGCGTCGGTTATCGCAAATCCGGCCCGGTCCGAGGCCAACAAGGTCCGCGATCCCCATCGCAACCCGGCCGAGACGCTGACCTTCTTCGGGCTCAAGCCCGGCATGACGGTCATCGAGATCGCCCCGGGCAGCTACTACGCGGAAATTCTCGCGCCATACGCCAAGGCCACGGGCGGCAAATACATCGGCACCGGTACTCAGATCGCCGCCGTCTCCGACCAGGCTGTCTGGGGACCCCAGACCTACGTGCCGTTCAACAAGGACTCCGGGCCGCTTGTAGCCGCGGGAACCGCGGACATGGTCCTCACCTTCCGCAACTTCCACAACTGGTACTGGCAGCCGGGCATGGTCGACAAATACTTTGCCGACTTTGCGGGCGCGCTGAAGCCGGGCGGCGTTCTCGGCGTGGTCGATCACCGCGCCGATCCGCGCCCCGAGGCGAACGCCAACGGCCGTCTGGGCGGAGATGGCTATGTCGCGAAGGCCTCGATCGTTGCGGCGGCCCAGAAGGCCGGTCTGGTCCTGGAAGCCGAGAGCGAGATCAACGCCAACCCCAAGGACACCAAGGATCACCCTTTCGGCGTCTGGACCCTGCCTCCGAACTCCTGGACCTCGCCCCGCAACCAGGGCGAGACCCCGGCCGGGTTCGATGCGGCCAAATACAAGGCAATTGGCGAAAGCGACCGTCTGACCCTGCGCTTCCGCAAGCCCGCCTGAACGCGTCCTGATCCCAGGCCCGGCGCCTGACAGAACGCGCATTTTTGGCCGCCAGTTCCGCATTTCCTGCGCGCTGGCGGCCGACCTTGCTTTCTTAACCCCCTCCGGGTTATAGCCCCGACTCGGCGACAAGCCGGAAGCTGCCTTAGCTCAGCTGGTAGAGCACCGCATTCGTAATGCGGGGGTCAGGTGTTCAAGTCACCTAGGCAGCACCATAAAATCAAGGCTTTAGCCACTCTCACCAACATCGGAAAATCGCTTGGGCATCACCTGGGCATCACCGTGCTGGATTTGATATTCACAGAAACCGAAGCAC
>CAIKXW010000139.1 GCA_903831485.1 uncultured Alphaproteobacteria bacterium
CGGAGGAACGTCCATGACCCCACGCAAGACGCGCCAGCTCTCGTTCGCTCTCGCCGCGCTCGCCAGCGCCACGCTGGCCGCCTGCACCAGCACGGGTGGAGGGACCTTCGCGCCTGACACGGCCGCAACCGCCAGCGGCCCGGTAAGCGCCGTGCCGCGCGACGCGATGAAATCCTATTTCGCCATTCCCTATGCCGCCCCGCCGCTGGGCGACCTTCGCTGGCGCGCGCCGCAGCCGGCCGCCAGCTGGAGCGCGCCACTCGCCAACACGACATCTGCTGCGTCCTGCCTGCAGACCGGCGAGAAGGACAATCCCTTCCGCGTCAACGGCGACAGCGAGGATTGCCTCTATCTCGACGTGCACGCGCCCACCGGCGCCGGCCCGTTCCCGGTGATGGTGTGGATCCATGGCGGCGCGTTCAACACGGGCGCTGCTTCCGTCTTTGCCGATCCGACACCGCTCGTCTCCAAGGGCGTCATCGTTGTCGGCATCAATTATCGCCTCGGCGCCATGGGGTTCCTGGGCCATCCGGCTCTGCGCGATGCGGACGGCAGCGTCGGCAATTACGGCATCATGGACCAGCAGGCCGCCCTGCGCTGGGTGCAGGCCAACATCGCCCAGTTCGGCGGCGACCCGAAGAACGTCACCATTTTCGGCGAGAGCGCCGGCGGCTTCAGCGTGATGACGCACCTCGCATCCCCGCTGTCAGCGGGCCTGTTCAACAAGGCGATCATCCAGAGCGGCGCCTATGGCGTCAGCAGCCAGCTCACGCAGGCCGAGCTTGAAAAGAAGAGCGTCGCCATCGCCGAGAAGGTGATCCTGACGGCCAGCAACCTGCCGGGCTGTCCGGTCGATGCGGTCACGGCCGCCTGCCTCCGCGGGCTGTCGGATGCGCTCGTCCGCAACCAGCTTGCCACAGCCTTCGCGGCCAACATCAGCAACCCCGTGCCCTCCGTCGATGGGAAGGTGCTGCCCGCCACGATCAAGGACACGTTTGCCGCCGGTCGCAACAACAAGGTCCCGGTGATCAACGGCTCCAACCAGGACGAGTTCGCCCTGTTCTTCGCGATGACCGAACTCGCCGCCCGCACCAGGGCCTCGCCACCCAATCTCGATCCCACCGACAAGCGCTACCTGATGAAGGCCGCAGCCTACCCGATGACGGTCAATGCGCTCGCCGCCGGGGGAGGCCTCGGCGTCTCCGGGTCCCAGCTCAGCGCGACGGCGTATCCCCTCGCCAGCTACGGAACAGATACGGACCTTCAGGCCAGCCTTGCGGCGACCGCGCTCGGAACCGACGCCACGTTCTCGTGCAACGGCTTCAACGTCTCCTCCCGCATCAAGGCGCAGGGCTCGCCCACATGGATGTACGAATTCCGTGACCAGACCGCGATCCCGATCATCGGCATCATCGAGGGCAAGTACCCGCTCAGCCTCGAGCAGGGCGCGGCGCACGCCGCCGAACTCCCCTACGTCTTCAATTTGCACGACATGCAGAACGCCGAGCGCACAGCGTTGCAGGCCACCATGTCGCACTACTGGGTCAACTTCGCGCGCTCCGGAAATCCCAACGGAAATGGCGTCCCGGAATGGGTTGATTTCGCATCCGGCGCCATCCAGAAGCTCGACGTAGCGTCAGGCGGCGGCGTCGCGGCCATGCCGTCGTGGAAGTTCGCCGCCCAGCACAAGTGCGACGGTGTCTGGAAGGGCCTGACGTTCTAGTTCGAGGCGCACAGCCGGCCCTCCCAATCCGCCACGACATCGACTATCTAGAGCCCAACCCCCGTGTTCCGGCCGCACATGGTCCGGCCAGATTTCGACCAGGAGAATCCCATGCGCGACTACCTGAAATTCTACATCAACGGCGAGTGGGTCGACCCGGTGACCCCGCGCACGCTGGAAGTCCAGAACCCGGCCACCGAGGAAAGCTACGCCCGCATCTCGCTCGGCTCCAAGGCGGACGTCGACAAGGCGGTCGCCGCCGCCAAGGCCGCGTTCCCGGCCTTCGCCGCGACCACGAAGGAATACCGCGCCGACCTGCTCGACAAGATCATCGCGATTTACGGCAAGCGCCTCGCCGATATGGCGACAGCCGTCTCCGAGGAAATGGGCGCGCCAATGTGGCTGTCGCAGGCAGCCCAGGCCCCGTCCGGTCTTGGCCACCTGATGCAGGCCGCCGCCTACCTCCGCACCTTCGAGTTCGAAGAGCGTCGCGGCAAGCACCTGATCCGCAAAGAGCCGATCGGCGTCTGCGGTTTCATCACGCCGTGGAACTGGCCGCAGAACCAGATCGCCTGCAAGGTCGCTCCCGCCATCGCCGCCGGCTGCACCATGGTGCTGAAGCCGTCCGAGATCGCGCCGATCGACGCCATCATCTTCGCCGAGATCATGCATGAAGCGGGCGTGCCGAAAGGCGTGTTCAACCTCGTCAATGGCGATGGACCCGGCGTTGGCGCAGCGCTCTCGGCTCACCCGGATGTCGACATGATGTCGTTCACCGGCTCCACCCGCGCCGGCGTGCTGGTCGCGCAGGCTGCTGCCCCTACGGTCAAGCGCGTCGCGCAGGAACTCGGCGGCAAGTCGGCCAACATCGTGCTCGACGATGCCGATCTCGCCAAGGCTGTGAAATCCGGCGTCATGCAGATGATGACCAACACCGGCCAGAGCTGCAACGCGCCCTCGCGCATGTTCGTGCCGCGCGGCAAGAACGAGGAAGCCAAGGCGATCGCCAAGGCGACGGCAGAGGCGGTGAAGGTGCAGGACCCGGCGACCGCCGAGAAGGGCGCCATCGGCCCCGTCGTCTCCGAAGCCCAGTGGAACAAGATCCAGGGCCTCATCAAGAAAGGCATCGAAGAAGGCGCCACCCTCGTCACCGGCGGCCTCGGCCGTCCCGACGGTCTCAACCGCGGCTACTATGTGAAGCCCACCGTGTTCGCCGATGTGCGCAACGACATGACCATCGCCGTCGAGGAAATCTTCGGGCCGGTGCTTTGCATCCTGCCGTACGACACCGAAGAGCAGGCGATCGCCATGGCCAATGACACGGTCTATGGCCTCTCCGGCTACGTCCAGGGCGAACAGGAACACGCGCAGAAAGTCGCGCGCCAGCTGCGCACCGGCATGGTCCACGTCAACGGCGCCGGTTCTGACCAGACCATGCCCTTCGGCGGCTTCAAGCAGTCGGGCAATGGCCGCGAGTGGGGCGTGGAAGGCATCCACGAATTCCTCGAGACCAAGTCGGTCTTCGGCTTCGCAACCGCTTAACCCTCGGCAAGCTGAAATCGTTCGAAAACAGGCCGGTCCGCTGCACGCGGGCCGGCCTGCTCATTTGCCGTTCAGGTTTGCCTTCCTATCTGAAAGGGTGTGGAATTGCGCCTCAGGAGGCCGCCGATGCTCAGAAAAACCCTTGCCGTCGCCATGGTTGCAGCTGTGACCGGCCTTGCCGCCTGTTCGGCTGGCCCCACGCCCTATCAGCCAGCTGCAGGCTACGATCGCGGCTACTCGGAACAGAAGATTGAACCGGAACGCTACCGCATCTCGTTCAAGGGCAATTCGCTCACGGGCCGCGAGACCGTCGAGAACTATCTTCTCTACCGCGCGGCCGAACTGACCCTGCAGTCCGGCTACGACACCTTCACCATCGTCAGCCGCGACACCGACAAGGACCGCGATATCCGGCGCACCGGCGGCTACTCCCGGTTTTCCTACATGTACTTCTCCCCGCGCTGGGGCTGGGTCCATGCCTGGGACCCGTTCATGTCCTCGCCTGCGCGCTATGACGAGGTGACACGCTACGAGGCGTTCGCCGAGATCGTCATGAGCCGCGGACCGAAGGGCAGCGACGCCAATGCGTTCGACGCACGGCAAGTGTCGGAGAATCTGTCCGCCTCGATCCAGCGGCCTGTCTCATAACTGTCGCAGTCGCGTAAACGACCCCGCAACCCCGCTTGCATACAACGCCGGGCATGACGCCGGCGGTTTCGATCATCATCCCGACCTTCCGCAGGCCCGCGAGCGCCGTCGCGGCGGCCCGGTCAGCGCTCGCCCAGACCTGTAGCGCCGCCTTCGAGATCGTGCTCGTCGACAACGACCCAGCGGGGTCAGCCATGATGCCCCTGCGCGCGCTCACCGATCCACGCGTCACCGTCGTGCATGAACCGAGCGCGGGCGTCGCCAACGCGCGCAATGCCGGCCTGCGCGTTGCGCATGGCGACCTGATCGCCTTCCTCGACGATGACGAGATCGCGCCGCCATCCTGGCTTGGCGCGTTGCTGCGCGTGCAGAAACACAGCGGCGCCGATGTCGTGTTCGGCCCCGTGCGCACAAAACTGTCCGAGCCCCCGAGCGATCATCGCGACTACTTCGAGGCGTTCTTCGCACGCGATGCGCACCACGCCGAAGGCGCGATCCGAACCTACTACGGATGCGGCTGCAGCCTGATGCGCCGCGCCGCCCTGCCATCGCCCGAGCCCTTCTCGGCGAGCCGCAACGAGATCGGGGGCGAGGACGATCTCCTGTTCCAGGCGATGAAAGCCAATAGGGCAACCTTCGCCTGGGCGCCGGAGGCATGGGTCTGGGAAACGCCCGAGCCGTCGCGCGTCACGCTGGCCTACACGCTGCGCCGCGCCTTCGCCTACGGGCAGGGCCCCGCGACAAAGGCCTGGACGGGGCCAAGGCGTAACGTCCCCGCCGTAGCGTTCTGGATGGCGGTGGGCGCGGCCCAGATGATGGTCTATGGCGCAGCCGCGTTCGGCAGCTACATCGCCAGGACGAGAAGGCGCGCGTTCGCTTACCGGAAATTCGTCGAGGGCGTCGGCAAGCTGATGTGGTTCCCCTTCATCAAGCTGCGCTTCTACGGCGCCGCCAGGCTGGCGAAGTCCAGGCCCGCAACCGCCTGATCACCCGCACTCCGCGCCGGCGCAGGCGTCTGTCTCGATCTCTACCGTCGCATGGCCGATGCCGTGCACTTCGCTCAGACGCGCCTTGATGCGCGCGATCACGTCCGGCCCAGCGGCAGTTTCCCCGATGCGGGCGTGCAGCGTCATCATCGAGCGGCGCCCGTCGAGGGACCACAGGTGAGCGTGGTGGATGTCGGTCACACCATCGACATGGTGGGCCAGGTCATGGATGACGTGATCCAGGTCAACGCCTGCGGGCGCCCCCTCCAGAAGGATATGTGCGCTTTGTGCGGTCACGCTCCAGGCGGAGCGCAGGATGATGAGCGCAACGAGCACTGACAGGATCGGGTCCGCCGGCGTCCAGCCCGTTGTCATGATGATGACTGCCGCGACGATCGCCGCGACCGAGCCCAGCAGGTCGCCCGCGACGTGGAGCAGGGCGCCGCGCACGTTGAGGTTGTCGCGATCCGCGCCGTGCAGCACGGCGAAGGATGCGAGATTGACGACAAGTCCGCCGACCGCGATCCACAGCATCAGGCCAGACGTTACCGGATGCGGATCGTTCAGCCGCACGATCGCCTCGTAGACGATCCAGGCTGCGACCAGGAACAGCGCCATGCCGTTGACGAAGGCGGCGAGTACCGGGAAGCGCCTGAAGCCAAAGGTGCGCTGCAGCGTCGCCGGGCGCCGCGCCATGCGGAACCCGATCCAGGCCAGCGCGAGCGCGCCGAAGTCCGACAGCATGTGCCCGGCGTCCGCAAGCAGGGCGAGCGAGCCCGAGACGATTCCGCCGCCGAACTCGACGACCATGAACCCGCCGGTCAGCAGCGCCGCAAGGCCGATGCGCGAGGCGTTATGCTCGTCGCCGCCATGATGATGATCGTGGGCGTGGTCATGATCATGGTCGTGCGCATGGGAATGCGCGTGCTTGTGCGCCGGGGCGCCGAGGGCATGATCGTGAGCCATGCCTTCCCCTAGGCAGGGCCGGGTTCAAAATCAAATGAATCCAGCGGCATGTTACAGGGGCTGGAACACTGTCACGCCGGCCGGGCGAGGTCGGTCGCGTTGATCATCGCCAGGGCGATCTCCTGCTCGCCCGACACGATAACGTCGGCGCCAAAGGTGCGGAGATGTTCGATTTCGGCGTCGCTGTGCGATCGGGCGAAGATCCGGATACCCGGATTGAGCTGGCGTGCGATCTCGACGATGCGGCCCGCCTCGAACCCATCGGGGACCGTGACATAGATCAGCTGCGCCGATTCGACGGCCGCGGCCTTCAGGACATCGATCGAGACGGCGTTGCCGGCGATTGCCGGCACACCTTCACCGTGGAGCCGCTCGACCACATCCTGCTGATCCTCGATCACCGAGTATTCGACGCGCGCCTGGCGCAGCGCGAGCGAGATGCGCGAGCCGACCCGGCCATGGCCCACGATGATGGCGCGGCCGTGACGCCCAGGCTTCGGCGGCTCCGGTTCGGCCGCCCCAGCCTTGGGAACGAATCTGTCGGCCACCAGGAAGACAAGGGGGTTCAGCACAATGGAGAGGATGGCGGCGCCAAGGATCAGGTCGCGGCCTTCCTCCGGCAGCATGCCAAGACCAACGCCGAGCCCAGCCAGGATGAAGGAGAATTCGCCGATCTGCGCGAGGCTCGCCGCAATCAGCGCCGAGGAATCTCGCGGCTGCCTGAACATGCTCGTGATCAGCAGGGCGGCGACGGACTTGCCGACAACAACAATCGCAAGCGCGCCAAGCAGCGGCCACGGGTCGCGCACCAGCGTCATCGGATCGAACAGCATCCCGACGGAGACGAAGAACAGCACAGCGAACGCATCGCGCAGCGGCAGCGTCTCGTTGGCGGCCTGCTGCGAGAGCTCGCTCTCGCCCATGATCATGCCGGCGAAGAACGCGCCGAGCGCGAAGGAGACGCCGAAGAATTCGGATGCGCCAAGGGCCACGCCCAGCGCAATCGCCAGAACGCCGAGCCGGAACAGTTCACGCGAGCCAAGATGGACAACGCGATGCAGGATCCATGGGATCAGCCGCTTTCCCACCACCAGCATGATCGCGATGAATGCGCCGACCTTGCCAAGCGTCAGCAGCATCGCCCAGCCAATCTCCTGAAACTGCGCCCAACCGAAGCCGCCCGCCTCCGCCATCTGGTCGCGGATGCCAGCCCAGGTCGGCAGCAGCACGAGGGCCAGCACCATCGCAAGATCCTCGACGATGAGCCAGCCGACTGCGATCCTGCCCTTCTCCGTCTGCATGACGCGGCGTTCCTGCAGCGCACGCAACAGCACGACAGTGGAGGCGACCGAAAGGGCGAGGCCGAAGACGATCCCGGCCTCGAGCGTCCAGCCCATGAGGTTGCCCATGCCGACGCCCAGCAGGGTGGCGACGGCGATCTGGGCCAGCGCGCCGGGCAGGGCGATGGCGCGGACGGAGAGAAGATCATCCAGCGAGAAATGCAGGCCCACGCCGAACATCAGCAGGATCACACCGATCTCGGCCAGTTCGGCCGCAAGTTGCGCGTCACCGACAAACCCCGGCGTGAAGGGTCCGATAACGACGCCCGCAATGAGATAACCGACCAGCGGAGACAGCCGCAGACGCGTCGCGATCATCCCGAACACGAAGGCAAAGCCCAGGCCGACGGTCAAAAGGGAGATCAGCGGTGTCCCGTGGGGCATCGTGCGGGGGGGGTCCTCTCGCGGATGGAGTGTCGGTCCTCAGATAGGTCGGAGCATTGCGGAGCGTATACCGCGACGCCATGAAATTCCCGGTGATGCGGCATTCACGCGCCCATGTTGCTGTCAGGACGCAGCGGCGGCTAAGGTTCGATAATGAAGGACGATGCAATCCTGGTGGGCGATGCGGGGGGGACAAATGTCCGCTTCGCCGTGGCGCATGTCGGCAGCGGGCGCGTGAGCGTGTCGGACATCTGGAAGCGACCCGGGGCTGGCTATCCTTCCTTCGAAGCCGCGCTCGATGCCTACCTGTCCGAGGTGAAGCCGGTGCTGACCGGCGCTGCCTTCGGCTTTGCAGGCGTCGTGGCGGCCGACAGCGTCGAGCTCCTCAATCGCGGCTGGACAGTCGATCTCGCAGCGGTCCGGTCCAGGCTCGGCCTCCATCGTATCGTCGCCGTGAATGACTTTTTCGCCATGGCCCGCTCCGCGCCGGAGCTGGCGCCGGAACAGTTGCATCGGATCGCGCCTGGCCATCCTGAGGTCCACGGGTCGATCGCCATCGGCGGTCCCGGCACGGGGTTTGGCATCGGCGTTCTGAGGTGGTCCGGGCAGGGCTGGATCGTCGTCGGCGGTGAAGGCGGACACCAGGCCTTCAGCCCGCAGACCGACATCGAATGGAAACTTGCAGAACGTCTTCGGCAAACGGAGGGCTATGTCTCGAACGAGTTCGTGACCGCCGGGGTCGGCTTCGACGATACGCGCGACGCGATGTACGACGTCATGGGCGAGACGCCGAAACCACTCTCGCAGGCCGAACTGATCGACGCTGCAAAGGCGGGGGATGCCGTGCCGCTCGAATTCTGCCGCTTGCGCGCTCGCACGGTCATGACGGCGATGGGCAATCTGGCGCTGGTCGCCAACGCCACGGGCGGCGTCTTCATTGCTGGCGGGGTGTCACAGCACCTTGAACCGTGGCTGAGCGAGCGCGCCTCGCTCGACCGCTTCTACCAGCGTGGGGTGCGCTCTGGGCTGGTGGAGCCAATCCCCATCAATCTCATCGTTTCGGAAGGCGCGCCGCTGACGGGCGCCGCCCATCTCTGGCTGGACGAGCAGGCGCGCGGCTGGCTCTAGGCTATTTGCAGCCGCAGCCGCCGCCCTTGCCCCCGCCATGCCCCTTGCCGCCGCCGAACGAGATCGCGGTGGCGCTGGCATGGGCGTACGATACGGCCGAGGCCTGGGCGCGAGCAGATGAGCCGCCGATGACGATCACGCGGCTGCCGCCGCCCGAGCCGCCATTGATGTCGATGCCGACCCCGCCTGTACCAAAATCGGACGGCAGGGTGATCGGCGGCGGGCCGGATCTGATGGGCGTCGGCGGCAAGGCAACCGGAGGAGGCGAAGGCGGCGTCGGCGGCGGAATACGCAGCGGAGGCGGCGTTGGAGCGGAAATCGGCGGCCTCTGGTTGCGTCCGTCCGCAAAAGCCGGGCCCGCGGCGGAAAGAACGATCAGGCCGGCGGCCAGGAGGCTGAGCAGTTTCATCGCAATCTTCCACACCTCTGTCGGGCGCGCGATGCAGCGCTCGTGCCGTCCCAATCGTTAAGGGCCAAACCCGTTCGAGCAATACCGCTCAAGCGCCGCGACAGTTTCGATGGTGAATCAGAAATCGATCGCGAGGCCCTTCTTCTCCCAATCGCCATAGCGCGTCGGTTCCTCCCCCTCGCGGCGGCCATTGATCTCGGCGGGAATGTCGCGTGGAGCTGCGGCCTGGCGCCGCGCATCGGCTTCCTCGAGCGCGCGGATCGCCTCCGGGCTCAGCACTTTTCCGGGCGCTGCGCCGGGAATAGTCGCCACAAGCGCTGCGGATTCACCCTCGGGGTTGGATGCCTCAGGCGCGTCGTCTGATTGTCCGGTTCCATTTTTCATCGGAGCCACGTTCACCAATTTTTTCGGATTTGGAAAGAAAGCTTTTACCAAGATCACCAAACCTCCCCGTCGGAGGGACGACTTATCGCGTGAGAGAGCTTCCATGAGCTATTTCAAGGCCGCCGGACTGATGCTGTTGATCCACCTCGCCTTTGCGGGGCTGGGATGGTGGATCGCCGGACGAGACGGGGCGCTGATCGGCACGCTGGTCGCCCTCGGCTTCCACCTCGTTGTCTTCTGGTACGCCGAGAAGATCGTGCTCAAACTCCACAATGCAAGGGAAGTGTCGTCCGACGACGCATCCCCGATGATCCGCGCCTTTGTCGCCGACTGCGACCGGCTGGCGATGAAGGCCAACATGCCGCGCCCCCGCACCTACATCATCGACGCCTTCCAGCCCAACGCGTTCGTGGCCGGCCGTGACACCAACCATGCCTCGATCGCGGTTACTGACGGCCTCCTCAAGACGCTGTCCCGCGCCGAGGTTTCGGCCGTCGTGGCGCACGAACTGGCGCATGTGAAGCGCGGCGACGCGCTGGCGATGGGCATCTGTTCGGCATTGTCTGTCGTGCTGACGACGATCTTCGGCTCGATCGCCTATCCGTTCGGCCAGCGCAAGCGCGTCTCCCGCATTGTCTCGGGGCTCATCGCCCGCGTCGGGCAGAGCCACGCCCGCGAATATGCCGCCGACAAGCACGCCGGCGAGATCTGCGGCGCCCCGGTGAACCTCGCCAACGCGCTGCTGAAGCTCGAGCGGCACACGTCTTCACTGCTGAACCCGCTTGCGGAGCGCTCGCCGGCGACGGCGCACGCCTTCGTCATCGACCCGCTCCAGGGCCCGCGCCGCACCACGTCGGCTTCGCATCCGCCGACCGAACGCCGCATCGCCCGCCTGCACCGCCAGGCCGCCGAGATGGAAGGCCGCGAATAGGATATTTCGAAATTCGAACAGGTGGAGAGCGCGTCCCTCGGGGCGCGCTTTCTGCGTTCTGACTCAGCCAATCAGCGGGTAGACCGCTTCCTCGCTGTAATGGCTGCCCGCCCGCGTGGCGCGCGAGGCGTACATGCAGAAATGATCGACCAGAAATGCCTCTGTGCGGAATTCGGCGGCGTCGGAGAGGAAGTGCGCGACCTCTTCGTCGAGCGTCCCGTTCAGGTAGGCGAGGGTGACGTGCGGCTTGTACTTGCGGCTCTCGGGCGCAAGGCCGGAATTGCGTATGGCGGTCTCGCAGGCCGTCACGAGCCGGGCGAGTTCCGACGGCGCCGAGACGCCCGCCCAGAGCGCCGACGGCTCCCGGCCGCCAAAACTGCCGACGCCCGAGAGTGCGATTTCGAAGGGTGCAGCAATGATGCGGCCGAGTTCCGTGTCGATGTCGCGCGCGGCGGACTCATCCACCTCGCCGATGAAGCGAAGCGTGAGATGATACTGCTCAGCTGTACGCCAGGACGCGCCCGGCACATCAGCCTCCAGCGTCAGCAACCTGTCGGCGATGCCTTGTGGTATAGGGACGGCCAGGAAAAGGCGGAGGCTCATGCAGGGCCATTCTAGCTGCCCGCGGGTGTGCGCCAAGGGCAGTCGCAGGTTGCTGCAGGGCGTAACTTAGCTTACAGAAAGGCGACCCGCTGAACCGCGCTGAAATCGACGGTTAGCGGCGCATTTACTGCGTTCACGGTCTCGCCAGCTGCATGCGAGCGAGCCCGGTTCTGCTTGCATTGCGCAGCCTGAAACCCCATTATTCTTTGGCAATGGCGGGATCCCGTCGCAATAGAGGGTTGAAACACAGACCATGGCTGACTTCCAATTTGCCCAAGCGCGCACAGGCGCGCAGACGGGCGACATGTCCAAGGACGCCGGCCTGCGCAAGTTCATGCTGGGCGTCTACAACAAGCTGTTC
>CAIKXW010000140.1 GCA_903831485.1 uncultured Alphaproteobacteria bacterium
ACGGTGAGGGCGAGCGCACGGAAGAGCCACGCCTTGCCGCGGTAGACGACATACGCGCCCCACAGCGCGAACGCGCCGCCGGCGAGCACGAACAGTGCGATCCAGGGGATGAGCGGGTCGAAGCCCAGGCGGGATGCATCCATCATGGTCAGTCGGCCCTGTCGCGCGAGGTGCCGAGGCGTTCAAGCAGATCGGGGATGTGAACCTGGTCTTCCTTGTAGTTGCCGGTGAGGATGTACATCACGAGGTTGATGCCGAAGCGGTAGGCCATCTCGCGCGCCTGCGGGCCGCCATCCATGGTGAGCAGCGGCTTGCCGGAGTTCTGGTCTATCGCCCATGCGCCGGCCCAGTCGGAGCCGCCGATGAAGAGGCCGGAAACGCCATCGCCCCGGCGGCTGTCGCGGTCAAGCGCGCCGCTCTCGATCCAGAGGCGCCCGTTGAGGCGGCCGGGGAAGGAGCGGATCAGGTAGTAGCTCTTGGTGAGGACGTGGTTGGCGGGCGCGGGCTGCAGGCGTGGCGCGTCGATGCCCTGCAGAAGGCGCTGAAGATCTGCGGAGACATCGCGGCCGGGCGCAGCGTCGCGCGTGTCGACGATAAAGGCGCCGCCGGAGCGGAGGTAGCCGTTGATCTTGGCGACGGCGGCGGCGGAGAACGGCTTCGCGTCGCGCGGCACGGCGTAATAGATCATCGGGTAGAGTTCGAGATTGTCGCGCGCGGGGTCGACGCCGTGCGGCAAGTCGGGCTCGACCGAGGTGCGCATGCCGAGCTGGTAGGACAAGCCGAACAGCCCGGCGCGCGTGGTGTCGTCGAGACGACGGTCGCCGGTCTTGATATAGGCGAAGCGGAGTTTTGCGGCGGCTTCACGGGCGAGCTGGTCGGATGTCTGAGCGTGGGCGCCCGGCGCCATCGTGAGCGTGGCCGCGGCAAGGAAGAAGATGGCGAAGCCGGCGGCGGCCTTGCGGCCCCAGAGTTGCGGCAGGCGTCCGGCGAAGGCGAGCGCGATGATCAGGTCAGCGGCGACAATGGCGAGGGCTAGGGCCAGCATCCAGCCGCCGAGGCCTGCGCGTTCGATGATCTGGGCCTGTTCGGTCACGCTTACCTCTGCGGGCCAGTCGTTGAAGGCTGCGGGAGCGGGCGCGCCGGCATTCATCGCGCGCTCGCCGCCGGGGCCGACATAGAGACCCGGCGGGGTGGTCGGTCCCGGACGGGTCGTCAGGAAGGTGGCCGCGGGGATGGGCATGGCGGACGATTGTGGCGGCGACAGGACGCCGAACCCGTCCAGGACCCGAGATGGCGTCAGCGTGCCTTCGGCGCCGAGAGCTGCGGGGCCGGAACGCTCGCCGCCCGAAACGACCGAGCGGCGCAGCATCTCGACGAAGGCGCCGGTGTAGGGGAGGTCGGACCAGTCCGGGTCGGCGGTGACGTGGAAGAGGATCAGTTCGCCACGGCCCATGCGGCGGGCGGTGACGAGCGGCGTGCCGTCTTCGAGCTTGGCCCAGGTCAGGCTTTCGAGCTCCGACGAGGGCTGGGCGAGAACCTGCTGGCGCACGGCGGTGTCGGTGGGGCGGGGGATTCCGAAGAAGGGCGAGGAGCTCGGGAAGTCGGCGATGCGCTGCGGCGTCTCCCACGAGAGGGACGAGCCGAGCGAGCGCGAGGTGGGGCGAAGCGTGACGGGTGTCAGCGCGCCTTCCTGTGCGGCGAGGCGCGGGCCGGCGAAGCGGATGAGCACGCCGCCCTTTTCGATCCATGCCGTGAGCCGATCGTTCATCGCCTGATCGATCGTGCCGCGGTCGCCCATGATGATGGCGTCGATGGGGGCGTCGAGCAGGTCGCCGAGGCGTTTCTCGGTGAGCTGGGCGTAGGGCTGCAGCGCCTTGCGGGCATAGTAGTGTTCGGAGAGCAGGGGCTGCGCTTCGTCGCGCGTGTCGGCGAGGCCGACATGGGGACGGCGGGCGGTATCGTCCCAGAGCCAGACGCCGCCGGCGGAGGGCGAGCCGCCGATGCGGAAGCGGGCGACGCGATTCAGGGCGGCAGCCGGAATGGGGAAGGCTGCTTCGGCCGTGGTGTCGCCGCCGCCGAACGCTATGCGGGTGGAGGCGATGGAGGCGCCTTCTGCTGTCTCGGCGATGATGTCTGCGGTGACGCCCGGCTCGGTGGTGGAGCGGACGACGGCGACGCGCGCGCCTTCGGCGGAAGAGTCAGCCGAGGTGATGGCGAAGGCGTTCTTCGGGCGGTTGATGCGGACGTCGGTGGCGGCCTTGGAGGCGAGCGCACGGGAGAAGGCGGCGGCGCTGTCATGGTCGAAGCCGTCGGTCGCCCAGACGATGCGCCCGGGCTGGAGCGGCGTGGCGTTGAGCTGTTCGAGGGCGGCGTTGCGATCCGGCAGCCATGCTGCGGGGCGGGCGTTGCGCAGGAGCTGGCGCGCGGATTCGGCGTCAAGTGCTTCGGACGGGTCGCGGTCGACGTCGCGCGGGGCGGTGAACATCACATGGATCGCGCCGCCGCCATCCTGCGAGGCCTCGTCGACAGCGGCGGTTGCCGTGCGGATGATGTCGCGCCAGCGTTCGGCGCTGGTCCAGCCATCGTCCACGATGATGAGCGTGCCGCCGATCGTGTTGACCTGCGCATTGGGCGCCCAGGTCGGGCGCGCGAAGCCGAGAATGGCGAGCGCGAGTGCGATCATGCGCAGCAGCAGCAGCCACCACGGCGTGCGGGCCGGCGTTTCTTCTTCGGGCTTCAGGTCGTCAAGCAGAGCGAGCGAGGGCAGCGCGAAGCGCTTGGGCTCGGGCGGCGTGGCGCGCAGCAGCAGCCAGAGCAGCGGCAATGCGATCAGGCCGAGCAGCGCCCATGGCTGCAGGAAAAGAAACGGACCCAGGCTCAAGCGGCGACCCCGCTCAGCTCGAAACCGTAGGCGAGCTTGCCGAGCGGCGTGCGCGCTTCTTCGCTGGTGACGTGCGAGACGAAGCGCCAGCCAAGTTCGGCGGCGAGGTCGGTCATATCCTGCCGGCGCTTGGCGAATTTTTCCATATAACCATCGCGGATGGACTCGGCGCGGCCGATCAGCCGCTCACGGTCCTGTCCCGGGCGGAAGAAACGCACGCGCCCGTTGAAGGGGTAGGCTTCCTCGATCGGGTCGCACACCTGAAGGAGCACGCCATCACGGCACTTGGCGGCGATGGGCGAGAGGCGCGCGCGCCAGTCGTCGAGCGGCGAATAGAAGTCGCTGCAGATGACGGCCGCTGCGGTGTCGCGCGGCGGTTTCGGGAAGG
>CAIKXW010000141.1 GCA_903831485.1 uncultured Alphaproteobacteria bacterium
GACCAGCGTCTCGTCAACATCGGCAAATCCATCGACCATCGCGCGAACATAGTCGTTGATGGTGTCCTGCTGCGCCACCGCGAACGGTGCGGTAACTGCAGCCAGCGCAACAGCGCAGGCCAGCCAAGGCGTTTTAATCTTCATGGCGTGTGCGTCCCTCGGTTGCCGGACGTTCCGTCATTCGGCGCCCAAGTCAATCCGGCCGCTGCAGGCAGGCGGCTATCTGGCAGGCTCGGCCGCCTGCTCGCGCTCCGCTGCAAGATAGTCCGCCGAGCTCATTTCATGGAGGCGGCTGGCGGTGCGCTGGAATTCGAACGCGCCATCGCCCGAGACGTAGAGATCATCCGGCGGCGCATCGGCCGACATCAGCAGCTTGGTCTTCGATTCGTAGAGCGCATCGATCAGCGTCACGAAGCGCGCAGCCCAGGTGCGCTCGTCCTTGCCCATGCGCGGCACGCGATCGACCAGCACGGTCGGATAATGGCGCGCAAGCTGGAGATAGTCGGCAGCCCCGAGCGGCTGCTTGCAGATCTCGTCGAAGGTGAAGCGCGCGACGCCCATCGCCTGGCGCTGCACATTCAGCTTCCGGCCGGCGACATCGAGCGTCTCGGGCGAGGGCGCAGCGCCCGCGGCAAGGCGTGCGAACGCAGCGTCCATCGCAGCGTCGGCCTCGGCGCCGAGCGGCGTGTAGTAGACCGGCGCCGCCGTCAGGCGCTCCAGGCGATAGTCGCGCGCGGCTTTCAGTTCGAGCACATCCACTTCCTGCTCCAGCCTGCGGATGAAGGGCAGGAAGAGTTCCCGGTTGATGCCATTGGTGTAGAGGTCCGCCGGCCTGCGGTTGGAGGTCGCCACGATGGTGACGCCGCGCTCGAACAGGTGTTCGAACAGGCGGCTGAGGATCATCGCGTCGGCGATCTGCGTGACTTGGAATTCGTCGAAGCACAGCACGCGGGCCGTATCCGCGATGCGTCTTGCGGCTGGCGCGATCGGGTCGCCCGAGCCGGTCTTGCGCCATTCGAAGATGAAGGCGTGGGTCTCCAGCATGAAGTCGTGGAAGTGGATGCGGCGCTTGTCCCTGATGGTCAGCGCCTCGAAGAACATGTCCATCAGCATCGACTTGCCGCGGCCGACGGCACCCCAGAGATAGAGGCCGCGCGGCGACTTCTGGCTCACAAACCAGCCGCGAGAGGCGGTCAGCGCCTTCGCCAGCGCATCGAGCCGCTCGACAGCCTCGGCTTGCGCCGGGTCAGCCGACAGCCGCCCGGCGGCGAGGCGTTCGGAGTAGAGCTGTTTCACACGCGTCATTCAGGATCGCGCATAGCGGGGAAAGGGCGGCGATGGAAAGCGTTTTCGCGTCGCCGTCAGGCGGCCACCACTGCGACGCCTTCTTCGCATCGGCGACGGGATCGCACGCCGGCCCGCAACGCGAATAGCAGAGGTCGCGCAGGTCGGGCGTCGGGTCGGTTATCTTGTGGAGCGGAATGCCGATCGCGTTCGCATCGTGCAGCAGGATTTTCCCCGATCCGTTGTCGGGCTTTTCCAGAACGAACAGCGTCGATGCGGCGTTCTCATAGGTCTTCTGGGCCGCCGACGCGGAAAAATAGCCCCGCTCCCAGACCATCGCCCTGGCGAAGCGCGGGTCCAGCTTCAGAAGATCGATCTCATAGCTGAACTGCATCGCCCGCGCCGACAGTTCGTGGTTCAGGTACGGCCCGCGGATGGCCGCCGATCCGCTGTGCAGATCCGCCGGGACCGAATAACCAGGTCCGGCGTTCACGACCGCGGGGGCCATCAGCGACCAGGGCGCATTCGGGTTCGGCTCTCTGACGCGCGCATACCAGTCTGCGATCACCGCCCGCACGGCAGCCGCGTCCTCCGCGGTCTGCGCGAGCGCCGGCCCCGCCGACAGCAGCGCGGCGAGCGAGAGGATGACGCGATGAATGAAGGTGCGCATGAGACGCCCCCGGACGGCAGGGACGCTGGCGCAGGATCAGGGCGGAAGTTTGAAGATCAGCTGGCGGCCGATTGGGGTGCGCCCGGCATCAGGCTGTTGAGGAAGTCGCGGAACAGCTCCGGCTGGCGCACGAAGTCGGCCAGCGGCAGGTCTTCCTTGCCAACGGCTTTCGGCGCGCAGTCGACGCCGGCGCGCACCAGGCTGCGCATGACTTCATCGCGCTTGTCGCTGCCAGAGACGATGGCGACGCGGAAACGGCCCATGCTGGCGATCCGCGTGACGGTGGCGTCCTCGTCGGTCGAGTCAGGCAGCATCAGGTCGATCACGACAAGGTCGAAGCGCTCAAGACGGAGCTTCCGCTCGGCGTCAATCAGCGTCGTGGCGATGACAAGGTCGATGCCGTAGCGGCGGCGCGATGCGGCAGCAGCAGCAGCGGCCAGGAGCTCTCCCGCGCGCGCATGATCCTCCACCCACAGGACTTTCATTTTCGGATCCTCCAGACCCGGCTGGACCGCAATGACCAGACCGGAGGTTTGCAGCGCGACCACCAAGCATACGTTTCGCCTTCGCGAAATGTATGCAAGACAGTTTTGCCGCGCGAACCGTTACGAATGATTAACGGCAAGAACAGATTCTTCCGCGAAAAAGTCGGTGAATAACGTGACTCATCCGGAAACTCATGCCGCCGACTCAGGCCTAGCGGCCTTCATTGACCCGGAAACCCGCGATGGTCACATCGTCGATATCCTGATCGAGGAAAGATGCCCCAGTTGGGTTAGTCACTGGTCGTGGCCGGTTGTTCGCCCGGTGCTCTATCAAATGTTGGGTTACCGCAGGGCGCTGCGCTGGGCGGACGACATCAGGCAACTCAATTCCGGGGCTGCGTGTTTCGCCTATCTCGACCGCGTTCTGGGCCTGAAAGTGACCAGCAGCGGCATGGAGAAAGTCCCGCGTACCGGCCGGGCGATGATTGTCGCCAATCACCCGACCGGGCTTGCCGATGGGTCAATCGCGCTTGCCGCCCTGTCGGATATCCGCGCCGACATCGAGATCATGGCGAATGCAGACGCCTGCCGCATCAATCCGCGCTTCGCCGAGGTGATCATCCCGGTCGAGTGGGTGCAGGAAAAGCGCTCGATGCAGAAGACGCGCGAGACGCTGCGGCGCACCGGTGCGACATTCGCGAATGAGCGTGTGCTGATGATCTTTCCATCGGGAGCGCTGGCGCAGATGCGCGAGGGCAGGCTGACCGACGAACCCTGGCACCAGACCGCCGTCAGCCTTGCGCGCAAGAGCAAGACGCCGGTGACGCCGCTGCACATCGCCAGCCGCAATTCCAAACTCTACTACACCTTCTGCGGGCTGAACCGGGAGCTCCGCGACATCACGCTGTTCCACGAACTGCTCAACAAGAAGGGTGCGCGCGCCCACCTCACCTTCGGACCGCAGATCCCGTGGGAGCACCTCGCGGGCGACCCGCAGGCTGTGACGGACAAGCTCCGCGAGTATGTCGACAACCAGCTGCCGCGCGATCCGGAGCGTCCGTTCGAGCCGCTGAAGGGCTAGAACGCTCGCTCCGCGCTGCCGGCAATGTGCACGCGAGAAAGGGCGGGTCTCGTGATCCGCTCCTTCCATTCCAGCCCGGTGTGTCAGCCGGTCGTTTCGCGCAGCGCCTGCGGCGAGGCGCGGCCGACGCCATACCAGTCCAGCTTCCGCGTCATCCACATCGTGCCGGCGATGGCGAGGAACGACGCGATGGAGCCCACCAGCAGGGCGTAGTCTTCCTGCCGGAGCAGCACGTAGATCAGGCCATAGAGCAGCGAGAACACGCCCAGCGCCTTCACCGCCGCCATGCGTGAACCAAAGACCGATCCCGCATAGAGAGACAGCGCCAGCACGGTCCCGACGGCGGCTGCGATGAAGCCCATGTTGAACCCGGCCACTTCCGAGATCGACAGCAGCAGCATGTAGAAGATCGTCTGCGCCAGTCCGACGAGCACGTACTGGGCAGGGTGCGCCCGCCGGCCGCTGGTAACCTCGAACAGGAAGTAGGTGAGGAACACGAGCCCTATGAACATCGGCGCATATTTCAGCGCGCGATCGACGCTCTGGTAGGGGCTGGCCTCATCGATCAGGCTTGCGCCAGGGCTCATCAGCCCGTCGAACCACAGGTCCGCGCCGGCGCCGGGAACCCCACGGGCAAGGAACGGAATGCGCCAGCTGGCGGAGAATGAATTTGCCGCTATCTCGCGCGTATCCGGCAGGACGCCGCTGTCGAAACTCGGCGCCCCCCAGTTTCCGGCAAGAGCGATTGTCGTGTCGCGGGCGAACGTGGCGAGCGAAATGTTGTGCGCGCCCGACACGTTCAGGGTGGCCTGCACAGGAAGCGTTGCCGACGCGGGCTGCCCGGTCCATCCGAGCGGCGCGCCGAGAACGCGCAACGTCTGGTTCGGTTGATCATCCAAATCCGTTCTGTCGAGCTCGACGGGAGAAACTTCGAGGGGCCGTCCTGCTACGGATATCTGCGCATCCTTTGCTCCACGCAGGTCGCTGACATTCATGACAATCCGCGCGTCACTCCAGCGCAGCACCGCGCCGGATGGAGCATCGGCTGCGATGCGGTCCGTGTTGAATGTGGCGCTGAAGTTCGCCGTCACGTTGTAGACCGGAACCTGCTGCAGCCCGCGCTTCCGGATCTCCGTTGCGAGCTCGGCATTCGCCTGTCCCGTTTCCGCATAGAGAATCATGTGGCCTGACTTGCGCCGGATCTGATTCACGTTGCCGAGCGAGACGACCTTATCCTGATCGAATGGCACAACGATCACCGGCCCCATCAGGTTCTGTGATCCCGCCTGCAGCGACGTCACGTCCATGATGGCTGTCTGGGCGGCCATCGCCCGCGATGTGAAGATCATGTAGACGAAGCCAGCTGGTACGGCCATCGACAACGCCAGTGCGCACACCAGGATCAATTTCAGTCCGAACGATCGCTGCGGCAAAAGCCGTCCAAGATCGAAGCCGCCGCCCGCGTTGGGGCTGGCGCCTGCACCTGAGTCCGACATGGCGTCACTTTTCCTTTTCGTCGGCTAGGGCGCAGGAAAGGAGGGCGCGCAGGCGGAAATGCGACGCGAGCCAAGGCATCTCGAAGGCGATTGCGGCGAAACCCGCGCGCATGGTGTTTGCGATTACAAATCGTCAAGTGACCCCTTAGGGTAGCGGCGTGGGCGTGGCGGAATCGGATGGGTCATCGGCAATGAAGAACTTTCTTCGCGTCTACGGCGCGCCGATCGCGATTGTCGTCCTGGGCCTTGTCGTGGCCTTCATGTTCATGTCGCCTGCGCCGCCAAAGCGCATCGTCATCGCCGGCGGCGGCGCGGGCGGCGCTTACGCGGCGACGGCGGATGCCTTCGCGAAAACGCTGGACAGCTTCGATGTCGAGGTAGAGGTGCTCGAGACGGCCGGCTCGGTCGACAACCTTGCGCGCGTGAAATCCGGACAGGCGGATGTCGGCATTGTGCAGACAGGGTTGGCCAGCGATCTGGGGCAGAACGGCGTCCGTTCGCTCGGCGCGGTCTTCTACGAGCCGCTCTGGATCTTCCATCGCAGCAGTGTGCCCGTCGAAAGCCTGCAGTCCGTTGCGGGCCGCCGCGTGGCGATCGGACCGGAAGGGTCTGGCGTGCGCGTTCTGGCGACACTGCTGCTCACGGAAGCCGGCGTGGCGCCCGAGAGTTACACCGCCGTGCCCCTGGCTGGGCAGGCAGCCGCGGCGGCATTGCAGGCGGGCGAGATTGACATCGCGATGGTTGTGTCGGGTCCGACGGCGCCCTGGCTCGCGGGTCTCGCTGACGATCCTGAGATAAGCCTGCTGTCGATGCGCGAAGCCCACGCGCTTGCCCGCCGCCATCCTTATCTCGACGAGGTAACGCTCTACCGGGGCGTGCTGGATCTCAAGGCGATCCTGCCGCGCGAAGACGTCATGCTGATCGCTCCGGCCGCGCAGATTGTGGTGCGCGAGGACCTGCATCCAGCCATCCAGTCCCTGCTGATCGAGGCGGCGATGGCGGCGCATGGCGGCGGCTCGCTGCTGTCGGACCCCGGCCAGTTTCCGGCGCCGCAACTGGCGGACATCGCAATTTCGGACGAGGCGAAGCGCTACTATGACAACGGTCCGAGCTTCCTGCGCCGCGTCTTTCCCTACAGCGTCGCGAACTTCCTCGAGCGCGCCTGGGTGCTGGCGATCCCGCTGATCACGCTGATGATCCCGCTGATCCGCGCAGCCCCGCCGCTCTATCGCTGGCGC
>CAIKXW010000142.1 GCA_903831485.1 uncultured Alphaproteobacteria bacterium
AACATCTGCCGCATCGCGACTCTGGCGTCCTTCGCGGGACAGTTCCTCGTGCCCCACCTGCCGGCCTTCCGCGCAGCTCACCCCGACATCGAGATCGAGTTCATCACCTCCACCCGCCTCGTCGATCTGACGCGTGAAGAGGCGGACCTTGCCGTCCGCTACGGCCTCGGGGAATATGAAGGCCTCGTCTCCACGCGCCTCGTCAAAGGCGTGCTCGCGCCTGTCTGCGCGCCATCCGTCTTCGTTGAACACGGCCAGGACGCAGAGCAACTCATCGCCGCCTGCCGCCCTGGGTGATCGAAGACTTCCTCGTCGCCATCCGCGCCGCCACGCTGGGCCAGGGTGTAGCGCTCCTCCCGCGCATGCTCGTGCAGGACGAACTCAGCTCCGGCGCCCTCGTCGAATTCTCGCCCACCCGCCTCGACGTCGACCACACCTACCACCTCGCCCACACGACTGCCTCTGTGCGCCGGCCATACGTGCAGTCGGCGGCCGACTGGCTCAAGGCGTCGCTGGAGCATCTGAACTGACGCCACGGGCCACGACCCCAGTTGCCCTCCGCCCGCAAACACGCCATCTCCCCACCATGACCGTCGCCGACCAAGCCGCCGCCCTGCGCGAGGACTTCGCCTTTCTCGATGAGTGGGAATCGCGCTTCACGCATCTCATCGACCTCGGCAAGTCGCTGCCGCCGCTCAAGCCGGAGGAATACTCCGAGGCCAACAAAGTGCGCGGCTGCTCCAGCCAGGTCTGGCTCGTCGCGGAACCCTCGCCAGACAGCCCCGGCGCCATCCGCTTCCGCGGCGGCTCGGATGCGATGATCGTGGCCGGCCTCGTCGCCATGCTGCTGCACCTGTTCTCCGACCAGCAGCCGGAAGACATCCTCGCCTTCGACGCCCCCACCTTCATGCGCGAGATCGGCATCGCCGACGCCCTAACGCCGCAACGCTCCAACGGCCTCGCCTCCATGCTCCAGCGCATCCGCGCGCACGCGGGCGAGGCGTAGGACCAAGCCGCGCCAACGCGCGCTCCCCCCTCTCATTGTAGGCATCCGCCAGCGCGTCCAGCGCCTGCGCCACCACGCCACGCACCTCGGCCTGCGATATCCCGAAGCGCTTCTTCAGCGCCAGCAGCGACTCCGTCGCAACCTCCATCCGCAGCTCACGCAAACGCCTGAATCCCCGTCACTTTCCAGCGCCTCTGCCGCGGCGCGGCGACCGTCACAAATGCTTCGCAGAACGGGTGATAGAGCCAGCTCGATACCGCGCGCCGGCCAGAAGGCCGAGGGAGCCCCGTCCGTGCTGATCCAGCTCGTCCGCCGCCTCAAACTGGCCCTGGCCGCAGCCGTGCTCGTCGCCATTCCGGCGCACGCGCAGGACATCACCGGCGCCGGCGCCACATTCCCCGCACCCATCTATTCGAGCTGGGGCGAGGACTACGCAAAGGCCGGCGGCTCGCGCCTCAACTACCAGGCCCTCGGCTCGGGCGCAGGCGTCACGCAGATCATCAACCGCACCGTCGATTTCGGCGCCTCGGACAGTCCCGTCGCGCCCGAACGCCTGGAGAAGGAACAGCTCCTCCAGTTCCCCGCCGTCATCGGAGCCGTCGTGGTGATCGTGAACGTCCCCGGCGTCGACGGCACCAAGATCAAACTCACCGGCGACGTGCTCGGCGAGATCTATGTCGGCCGCGTCCGCCTCTGGGACGACCCGAAGATCACCGCCCTCAACCCGGGCCTGAAGCTGCCGAAAATCCCGATCTCGCCCGCCTATCGCGCGGACTCGTCCGGCACCACCAGCATCTTCACCAAATACCTTTCGTCCGTGAGCCCCCTCTTCAAGGAGCGCACCGGCGCCGGCAACTCCGTCGCATGGCGCACCGGCCTTGGCGCTCCCGGCAATGCAGGCGTCGCCGCCGCCGTGAAGAACATCAAGGGCGGCATCGGGTACGTCGAATTCGCCTACGCAGCCGAGAACGGCATGCAGGCGCTGCAGCTCGCCAACGGCTCGGGCAAGTTCGTGACGCCCACCGTCCCCGGATTCCTCGAAGCCGCCGAACAGGCCGACTGGGACAACGCCAAGAACATGGCCGCCACCATGCTCAACATGCCCGGCGACAATTCCTGGCCCATCGTCTCGGCCACCTACATCCTCGTGCCGCGCAACCCGAAGGACCCGGCCCGCACCCAGAGCGTGCTGAAATACGTCGACTGGTCCTTCCGCAATGGCGCGGCCACCGCCGACCGCCTCCACTACATCATGCTGCCCACCGCCGTGCAGGACCGCGTCCGCGCGCAATGGGCCACACTCGCTTCCGCCGGCAAGCCTCTCTGGCCGGCAAACTGAGGTCCCCATGAACACCCCCGCCACCCCGGCGATCGGCGCCCGCAAGGTCCACCTCGGGGACACCACCTTCCGCCTCAGCCTCTATGCAGCCGGCGCCGTTGTGGTGATCGTGCTGCTCTCGATCCTCGCCATCATGTTCATGGGCGGCAAGCTCGCCTTCGACACGTTCGGCCTTGGCTTCATCTGGGGCACGGAGTGGAACCCCGTCACGCAGATCTATGGCGCGCTCCCCGCCATCACCGGCACGCTGGTCACCGCCATCCTCGCGCTCTGCATCGCCTGGCCCATCGGCTTCGGCATCGCCTTCTTCCTCACCGAGACATGCCCCGAAAAACTCCGCACGCCCCTCGGCGTCGCGATCGAGCTACTCGCGGCCGTGCCCTCCATTGTCTACGGCATGTGGGGCTTCTTCGTGCTCGCCCCCTTCATGTCGGAATACGTCCAGCCCTGGCTGACGCAGACCTTCCTCTGGATCCCGCCCATCGGCGACAGCTTCTTCTGGTTCACCGCGCCGCCCATCGGCGTCGGCATGCTCACCGCATCTCTCATCCTCGCCGTGATGATCCTGCCCTTCATTGCCGCCACCACACGCGACGTGCTGCTCTCGACGCCGCAACTCCTGAAGGACGGCGCCTACGCCATGGGCGCAACCCGCTGGGAGGCGCTCACAGGCGTCGTCATCCCCGCCGTCCGCGGCTCGCTCTTCGGCGCTGTCTTTCTCGGCCTCGGCCGAGCCCTCGGTGAAACCATGGCCGTCGTCTTCGTCATCGGCAACGCCATCCGCATGCCCGACAGTCTCATGGCGCCTTCAGCGACAATCGCCTCCGTCGTCGCCAACAACTTCCCCGAAGCCGAACCCGGCACGCTCGACCTCGCCGTCCTGCTCGCCCTCGGCTTCATCCTGTTCGTCGTCTCCTTCGGCGTCCTCGCAGTCGCCCGTCTCCTGCTGCGTCAGGAGCGCATGTCGTGAAACAGCTCACCGCCGCCACCCGCGCCCGCTATTTCCGCCGCCAGCTTGTCGACCGCGTCATGGGCGGCCTTTGCATCGCCGCGGCCGGCGTCGGACTTATTCTTCTCGCGCTCATCCTCTGGATGCTGTTCTCGAACGGCCTCGCCGGCCTGTCGCTGGATGTCTTCACGAAGCCGATGTCCCAGCCGGGCTCCGGCGGCGGCCTCGCCAACGCCATCGTCGGCTCGCTGCTTCAGGTCGGCGTCGGCGCCATGATCGGCGCGCCCCTCGGCATGATGGTCGGCGTCTACCTCTCCGAAGTCGGCAAGGAGTCGCGCTTCGCCTCCATCGTACGCTTCGTGAACGACATCCTGCTGTCCGCCCCGTCAGTCCTCATCGGCCTCTTCGTCTACCAGATCGCCGTGCTGCCCTTCGGCGGCTTCTCCGGCCTCGCCGGCGCGATCGCCCTCGCCCTCATCGCCATGCCGATCGTCGCCCGCACCACGGAAGACATCCTGCGCCTTGTCCCTCAGGCATACCGCGATGGCGCCATAGCGCTGGGCAGCCGCGAGAACGAAGTCGTCCGCAAGGTCGTCCTCCCCGCAGCCTTCGGCGGCATCCTCACCGGCGTGCTTCTTGCCGTCGCGCGCATCGCCGGCGAAACCGCACCGCTCCTCTTCACCTCCCTCGGCAATGACATCTGGTCGACCGACATGACGCAGCCCATGGCCAGCCTGCCGATGGCCATCGTGCGCTACTCCAACACACCCTACCCCGAATGGGTTTCGCTAGCCTGGACCGGCGCCATGCTGATCACCGTTGGCGTACTTGTCCTCAACATTGCTTCGCGCTTCTCCTACGCGGCCGTCGCCGGAAAGCAGGGGGGCTGATATGGTCGCCGCCATGACCACCGAGACGCCTCAGCCCGCCGCACGCTCATCGCGCAGCACCCCCATGGCCGCGCCCACCGTCACGGCGTCCAGCGCCGCAGCCGCAGCAGCCCCCACGCGCATCCGCCTCGAACACATCAACGCCTTCTACGGCCAGAAGCAGGCCCTGTTCGACGTCAATCTCGACATCCCCGACAACACCGTCACCGCCTTCATCGGCGCCTCGGGCTGCGGCAAGTCCACACTGCTCCGCTGCCTCAACCGCATGAACGACACCATCCCCGGCGCGCGCGTCGAGGGCGCGATACAGATGGATGGCACCGACATCAACTCGCCCGGGATCGATCCCGTTCAGGTCCGCACGCGCATCGGCATGGTGTTCCAGAAGCCGAACCCGTTCCCGATGTCGATCTATGACAACATCGCCTACGGCCCACGCGCCCACAAACTCTACGGCTCGAAAGCCGAGCTCGACGAACTCGTCGAGAAATCCCTCCGCCGCGCCGCCCTCTGGGAAGAAGTGAAGGACCGCCTCAACAAGTCCGGCCTTGGCCTCTCCGGCGGCCAGCAGCAGCGCCTCGTCATCGCGCGCACGCTCGCCGTCTCGCCCGCCGTCATCCTGATGGACGAACCCTGCTCGGCCCTCGACCCCATCGCCACCGCGCACATCGAGGCGTTGATAGACCAGCTGCGCGAACACACCTGCATCGTCATCGTCACCCACTCAATGGCGCAGGCCGCCCGCGTCTCGCAACGCACGGCCTTCTTCCACATGGGCAAGCTGATCGAGTCCGGCCCCACCGACCAGATCTTCACCATGCCCAAGCTCGACCAGACGCAGGACTACATCACCGGCCGCTTCGGCTGATCCGGGACGGCAGGCTCTCTCAACATCACCGCCGCTCTCCTCCTCCGCGCGCAGCGCGGGGGAGGTGGCATGCCCGCATTTCGCGCATGACGGAGGGGGCAGCCGCAGGCTTGCTTTCAAGGCACAGTCACGCGCGCCGCCCACATTCCCGGAAATTCAGAAAATCTACCGGCTCACCCCGAAAGCACCTGCTTCCGGGATCGCCCTCGCGCGCCTACCCCACAGCCCGGTCGCGCTCCAACATCGGCGCGCCAACATCGTTCGCCGGCGGATGGTTCAGCGGCCGCTTCGGCGCAGCGCCGGGAAGATACGCCGCCATCTTCTGCATCAGCTCGGCTGGCAAGCGCCGCGGCCGGCCATCGAGGCTGACGCAGATATTCTCAACCTGCGCCTCGAGGATCAGTTCATTCCCCCGCATGATGATCTGCCGGCAGCCGATGCGCGCCCCGCGCGCCAGCTCGACCTGCGTCCGGATCTCCAGCCGGTCATCGATCCGCGCCGGCCGCACGAAGCGCAGGCCCAGCTCGGACACCATGAATGTCACCGGCGCGCCCGCAGACATCATCCGCGTATGGCTCGCCCCGATCGCCCGGATGAATTCGGAACGCCCCCGCTCCAGGTACCGGACATAACTTGCATGATACACGACGCCGGAAAGGTCCGTGTCTTCATAGTAGATGCGGAGCGGCATCCTGTGCTCGCGCCCGTTGATGCGCCCGCACCCCGGGTCGGCATCCATCCGCCCCTCCCATGTCCCCAGGCGCCCCCATCAGACGCCCGTCAGATTTGTGCAAGTTGCTTGCCGCCGCTTGACGGACTTCCGGCTGCGGCGGCAGATGCCGCTCCCGCCAGCAAGGAAAGAGCCCGATGTCGCAAAAGGAAATGCGCCTCATCCCGAAGCCCCCGGCCGACGCCATCGTGCTAACGCCGGACGCGGGCAAGCTCGCCCTCGAAGGAAACGGCGGCGACACTTATCGCTGCGGGGCCTGCAAGACCCGACTGATGGACAATGTCAGCCACATGGACGTCTTCCACGGCGAGCCCTTCGACGCCGTCAAATGCCCAAAATGCGGCAAGTTCAACGGCCTGCCGGAAGACGACCACCACCATCATTGATGGATCGGCCGGGATTTTCGACAGGAGTCAGGTTCCACCCCCGATTCCTGTCTGTTCCCCCTCCGATTCCATCGCGTTTCCGCGTTCTGTGGATAAGCCGAGGCTGTGGATAGTTCAGGCCGGCACGAACTCCCGGTCCCGCCGCAGCAAAAGATCAACCCGCATCGCAGCCCGGTCCGGATCGACCGCAGCCTCCGCCGGCAGGTAGCGATCGTGGCACAGCACCATGTCCGCCTCGACGCCATTCGACGACAGCGGCAGACGCAGCCAGTAATGGATCGACCCATCCTTCAGCCGCGTCGCGCCCGAAACCGGCGTCTCGCGCAGCAGTGAGCGCGTCGCCAGTTCAGCCCACATCGCCCCGCCCCGGCAGGCATCGATCTGGTCCGCCGTCTTGCCGCGCGCCTCGCCGCCGAAGATCGCCTGCAGCCCCGTGCCCGCCAGGCGGAAACGGAACTGGCCGCCGCCCTCGCAGCTCAGGATCGAGACATACGCCAGCTCGCGATTGATTGCGGAGATATCGATATCCTCGCACGTGATGAAATTGCGTCCCCGCAACCGCTTGCGCCAGGATTCAAGCACCTTCGTCTGCCCCGATGGGGCAGCAGCTTCATGATCAAACGACATTCTCAGCCCCTGGAATCAAATACGGAACGGACCGAAATCCGGCATCCGCAAAGACTTCTGTTTTTGAACAGGATCCGTCAGGCCAGCCCGACCCCCGGATCTTTTACTGAGGGAGCCGCTCCCCGCAAACACACGCAACTCGAAGCGACTCAGTGATTCGCACCACTGTCCCGTAGGGTGATTCGCTTCGCCGACTCAGGCAAGGGCCTTCGCGAACCAATTCTTCATATGCATCAACAAAGTCCAAACAGTGTGTCTTGTTACGGACACGACCCAAATGCTTGCGACTTGGAGTCATTCAAGAAATGGCGCCCCAGGAACGAGCGCGGACGCTACTTCTTCATCAACCCGAGGCCCATCTTGCGGGCAAGGTCGGAGCGCTGTTTCGCATAGGCTGGCGCCACCATTGGATAGTCGGCCGCCAGACCCCACTTCTCGCGATACTCCTCCGGCGACATGTCATACCGCGTGCGCAGGTGGCGCTTCAGCGACTTGAACTTCTTCCCGTCCTCCAGACAAACGATGTGATCGTCCGTCACAGACTTCTTCACCGAAACAGCCGGCTTCAACTCCACCCGCGGCTCGGCGGCCGGCGCACCCTGGATTTCGGCCAGCGTTGCATGCACCCGCTCGATCAGCCGGGGCAAGTCCACGACAGGGACGGTATTGTGCGCCACATAGGCGGAGACAATATCCGAGGTGAGTTCGATAAGACTAGACCCGGGCCGTGCTTCCGTATCCATCTGCAACGTTGCTTCCCGACAGGTTGAATCACTTTGTTCAACGCCATTACTGCAAGGATACTGTGTGAGTTCACGAAGTCTGTAAATGCCGGCCTGAACAGACGCGCACTATTGTGAGAACTTCAGGCGCGGCTGCTAGCCGAACAGGAAAATCGCCAGGACAACGCCCAGTATTGCGAGGCTGAGGAGAGCGGTCGCGCTTAGCGGAACCCTGGCTGCGACCCAGCCCTGCGGTCCGAAGACCTGCCGGGCCGCCAGCTGCACCGATCCGCCAAGGGCCGCAGCCGCATGGGACAGACCCCGCCCGGCCCCGCCCGCGAACTTGCCGACAGTGCGAGCCATCACGTGCCAGCCCCGCCGCCACAACCACTCAACATCGATGATCAGCCCCGGCTGTTCAGCCGGATACCAGCGCCGCCACTGCAACAGCATGAAGGCCAGCGTCGCGAACACCAGAAGCTGCAATTGCTGCAGCACATGCCCCACCGTCCACAACTCGGTCGCGAGATAATCCAGCGCTACGTCCTGATACGGCAGGAACTGGTAGAGCCAGGCGGGTGATACGCCGACCAGAATGCACAACGCCGCCGCCGACCCCATGGCGAGCAGCATGCTGAACGGCGCCTCCTGCGGGCGCTTGCCGCTGTCATGACTGAAGAAGGCGAAGTACGGGATCTTGATCCCCGAATGCTCAAGCACGCCGGCAGACGCGAACAGCAGCATGATCCACACGACAAACAGCGCCGGGTCCGCATGCGAAGCCGACATCACCATCGACTTCGCGACAAAGCCCGAGAACAGCGGCAGCGCCGAAATCGATGCCGCTCCGACAAGACAGAACAACGTCGTCCACGGCATGGTCCGATGCAGCCCGCCGAGCTCGCTGGCCTTCGTCGTGCCCGTCCGGTAGAGCACCGCCCCCATGCT
Source organism: uncultured Alphaproteobacteria bacterium (assembly GCA_903831485.1). Next base: position 8,466 of record CAIKXW010000142.1, read on the forward strand.
CATGAAGAGCAGCGCCTTGTACATTATGTGCGCAAACGCATGCGCCGCCGCACCGTTGACCGCCAGCTGCGTGCCAATGCCGACAGCGCACACCATGAAGCCGACCTGGTTGTTGAGGCTGTAGGCCAGCACTTTGCGCAGGTCATTCTCGATAACCGCAAAGAAGACCGGGAACACGGTCATCACCGCGCCGATCCAGATCAGCCAGTCCAGCCCCGCGAAGTAACGCGCCAGCGCATAGACGGCGAGCTTGGTCGTGAAGGCCGAGAGCACGACAGCACCGGTCTCTGAGGCGCGCGGATAGGAATCCTGCAGCCAGTTGTGAACCATCGGGAACGCCGCCTTGATCCCGAACCCTGCAAGGATCAGCACCGCCCCCGGCGCATTGATGTCCATCACGCCGACAGGCAGCCCTGCCTGGCTTGGCGCGATCAACGCGAACTGCGTGTCCCCCGTCGCCGACGCGTACATGCAGATGCCCGCCAGCACGAGCATGCCCGAACTGACCTGGAAGACGAGATAGCGCACGGCCGCCCGCACGCTCTCCGGCGCGCGCGGCGCGAGGATCTGGAAAACCGACGCAATCGCCGTCAGCTCCCATGCGATGAACAGGCTGATCAGGTCGCCGACGAAGACCGCCGTCACCGACGCGCCCGCATACAGCATCGCTGTTGAATCCTGCAGCGCATCGCGCCGATGCAGCGAGTAAACGCCCACCATCGCCGCCGCGATGATGAAGGCGAGACCGAACACGAAGGACAGACTGTCCGGTCGATACAGCACCAGATCCAGTCCAAGGAACTGCACGGTCTGCAGGTCGATGCTCAGCCCCTCGGCCGAGATCAGCGCGATCAGGGCTACCAGCGGCCCACCCACCATCAGGATGGCGCGCGAAGCAACGTCCCGCGCAAACGGCAACATCAGCGCAGCGGCGAGGATGAAAAACCCCGGATTGGTGTTGGCCAGGAAGTCGGCGAGGCGCTCAATCGTCACGACCGGCCTCCCCGCTTCGCTTCTCGTAATAGTCTTCCGGCCGCCGCAGCATCTTCCCGAGAGGCCAGCCGCTCAGCACAGCAAACGAAAAGGCGATGAATCCGAACGCACCTTGAAAACCGGGAACCTTGGTCACGTCCTTCACAGGACTGACGGACAGCAACATCTCGATCCCGATCAGCGCCAGACCCGCGATGGCAAGCGCCCAGGTAAAGACCTTGGCGAAGAGCGGCGTCCGCATCCACGAGAACAGCAACACCGACAGCGGATGCTCGCCCGACTCGCCAAGAACAGGCTCGCTGCGAGCAGGATCCTTCTCATCGCTCATGGCGCAGCCTCCAGCAGCGTGAAAGCGCCGAGCGGTTCGAGATAGTCGGCGATGAACGCGGCGCAAGCGAACAGCACAACGCATCCGATCGCCGTGATTCCTGCCGCGGCAATCGCCGCACCTGGCGCCCCGCCGGGCCGCGTGAAGTCACGGCCCTTGACGCCCGCCGGCGCGAACAGCGCGCTGAACGCGACGGGCAGAAGGTAAGCGATAGTCAGCAATGACGACACGATCATCGCCGCCGCCGT
>CAIKXW010000143.1 GCA_903831485.1 uncultured Alphaproteobacteria bacterium
CGCGGCGTTCACCAGCGCATTGGCGACGCCGCCGCAGTCGAAGGGGGAGTCATCGCTGCCGTCGACGTCTCGGTCGTAGGTGATGATGATGCACACCGGCGCATCGAACTGGCGGAAGCCGCGCAACACCCAGTCCTGCCGCGCATCCTTGTCGTCACGGGCGATGCCCATCGCGCTGAACAATTGCTTGGCGACGCCGATCTGGCGCTCGCGGTGTACGCCGGCGAAGGCGGGGCCAGTGCGGAATTCGCGCGACTGGGGGACGCCCGCCACCATGCGCTCTGTGTTGCCGGCGCGGATGCGGTTCAGCGGCTCGCCGGTGATGACGTAGAAATGCCAGGGCTGGGTGTTCATCGAAGTCGGCGCGCGCATGGCAAGCGTGAGGACTTCCTCGATCAGCTTCCGCGGCACGGGGTCGGGCTTGTAGCCGCGGATGCTGCGGCGGCCGAGCATGACTTCGTCGAACTGCATATAGAGACCTCCGGCTTTCGGAAACCGGGCCAGTTGAACTGTCTGACGGCGATTTGCAAGGCAGGCCGGCGCTGAGCGGGACACTTGGCGTGCGGTCGCCGGAATGCTTGAAGCAGGCTTGAGAGTTCAGAGGGCGGGAGAATCGGAATGCGTGCGAAGCTAGCCGGAGTTGCGGCAGTCGTGGCGGGTGTCATCGCCATGGCCGGACTGGGGGCGGCCCATGCAAACGACTCGACCGCCGAACTACGTGCGGGCGGGCTTCACCTGATCCGGAGCGACGTCATCGACATGGTGTCGGAAGACCTGTTCCTGTCGACCACGGAAATCCGGGTGAGGTACGTCTACCGCAATCCATCGAGCGCGGATGTGACCACGCTGGTCGCCTTTCCGCTTCCCGACATTGGCTGGGAGTTCGGTGAGGCGCCTGTCGGCCTGCCGAACCCGTCCTCGCCGAACTTCGTCGATTTCCGCACCAGCGTGGATGGCAAGGACATTCCGCTCGACGTCGAGATGCGCGCGGTGCTCGACAGCGGGCTCGATGTGACGGACCGGGTGAGGGCCGCTGGCCTGCCATTTCTTGTCACCAATTTCGAGGCGTGGGACGCGCTTCAGGCCACGATGCCGCTGGCGCTCGCGAGGCAGCTTCGCGACGAAGGCGTGATCTGGCTCGATCTTGATCCCGATACCGGCGCGATCAGCTATCTCCGCCCGGCCTGGACGCTGAAGACGACCTTCCATCGCATGCAGACTTTCCCTGCGGGCAAGGACGTTGTCGTGGAGCATGTCTACAAGCCGGTGGTCGGCGGGTCGGTCGGCGCTTCCTATATCTACGCCGATGAGGGCGAGCGCGCCGCCATCAAGGCCGACTACTGTATCGACGACGCGTTCGACGCGGCGCTGGACAGGATGAAGCGGTCGACGGGCGATGACCAGATGATAAGCGAGCGCACGATGGGCTATGTGCTGACGACGGGGGCCAATTGGGCCAAGCCGATCGGCGCCTTCCGCCTCACGATCGAGAAGGATTCACCCGAGCAATTGCTGACCGTTTGCGCTGACGGCCTCAAGAAGACTGGGCCGACACGCTTCGAGCTCTTGCGGAAGGACTTCTCGCCCGAGCAGGACATCAGGATGATGATGCTGCAAAGGTTCTAGCGCAGACTAGGCTGTCAGCGGCATGTGCTCGCCTGCTGCGAAGGCTTCGGCGAGCTTGAATTTCTGGATCTTGCCCGAGCCGGTCAGCGGCCAGGCCTCGACCCAGATCCAGTAGGCGGGGGTCTTCTGCGCGGCGAGCCGCTGGCGGATGAAGGCCTTGAGTTCTGCGGGGGTCGGCTTGTCACCGCCGGCGCAGCGCATGAAGCAGGCGACCTGTTCGCCCCATTTCTCGTCGGGCACGCCGATAATGGCGATCTCTGCGATGGCGGGGTGTTCGAGCAGGGTGTTCTCGATCTCGGCCGGGAAGAGGTTCTCGCCGCCGCGGATGATCATCTCCTTCACGCGGCCTGTTATCTTCACGTAGCCACGGGCATCCATGCGGCCGAGATCGCCGGTGTGGAGCCAGCCTTCCGCGTCGATGGTTTTCGCGGTCGCCTCGGGATTGTCGTTGTAGCCGAGCATCACCTGATAGCCGCGCGCGCAGATTTCGCCCTGATCGCCCACGGGGACGACAGCGTTTGTCGCCGGGTTGCGGATCGAGATTTCGGTGTTGGGCGCGGGCTGGCCGATGGTCTGGGTCAGGTCTTCCTCGGAGTCCTCATGCCAGGTCTGGGTGAGGACGGGGGAGGTTTCTGTCTGGCCGTAGACGATCTGGATAGGGGCGCCGAAAACGACGCGCGCCTTGCGGCAAAGCTCTGGCGGGACCATCGCCCCGCCCGACATGATGCGGCGAACGGAGGAGACATCGGCGCCGGACTTTTCGACCGTCTCGATGAGGGCGACCAGCATGGTCGGCACGCCGAGGATGAAGGCGGCTTTCTCGCGCGCAATGACGCGGACCACCATGGCGGGGTCGAACATCGGCGCCAGAAGCATGCATGCGCCTGTACCCAAGCCGCCGAGAACCAGCACGGCGCAGCCCGTCGTGTGGAACAGCGGCATGTGGTGCACGAACGTGTCGCCCGGCGTGAGGCCGGCGCGCACCATGGTGTCGATGCCATTTCGCACGAGGCCGTTGTGGTGGAGCAGTGCGCCTTTCGGGAAGCCGGTGGTGCCGGAGGTGTACTGGATCTGCACGGGATCATCGGGCTTGGGCGAGCGGAGTTTGCCGCTGTCGGCGCCAGCGTAAAGAGTGGCGTGGTCGGTGAGAAGGATGCGGTGGCGGATCGCAGGGATCTCGTCGCACACGGCATCGGCGATGGCCTGCATCGGATTGCCGCGGAATTCGGCGACATAGTAGATCGCCTCGGAGCGCGACTGCTCGAGAACGTATTTCAGTTCGCGCTTCTGGTAGGCGGGGTTAACCGTAACCAGCGTGAGGCCGGCAAGGGCGCTGGCCAGCTCCAGCAGGACCCATTCGGGAAGATTGTTTGCGTAGGCGGCGATCCGCGCGCCCTCGGCATGGCGGGAGGCGAGGGCGCGGGCCAGGTGTTCGGCGTCTGCGAGCAGCTGGGCGTAGGTCCAGGTGCGCAGGATGGCGCCGTCATAGCCAAGCTCTTTCAACGCGGCTTGATTGGGCGTGCGGGCGGCGGACGCCCGTAGCATGTCGCCAATCGTGATGGGGGCGCGCTCGGGGCCCCCTTGTGCCGGGAAATAAGATTCCGTGAGCTTCACCTCGTACATGGCGTCCGTCCCCCTGGCCTGGGCCCTCTTATGGCCGGTTGTTACTGCATGAGCGTACTCCCCGGCTACGGGAGGGAAAGACAGACGTAGGGGAAGGGCCTCTTGGATCAGGCTTCCGGACGGTCTATGGGACCGCCATGACAAACCCCGCGAAGACGCCTCCCAATTCCTGGTCGCAATGGCCCGACGCCAATGGGCGGTTCGGGGAGTTTGGCGGGCGGTATGTGGCCGAGACGCTGATGCCGCTCGTGCTCGATCTCGAGCAGGAGTATGCGCGGGCCAAGGCTGATCCGAGCTTCCAGGCGGAGTTCGACTGGCTGCTGGAGCATTATGTCGGGCGGCCCAGCCCGATGTACTACGCCGAGCGGCTCACAAAGCATTTCGGCGGGGCGAAAATCTTTCTCAAGCGCGACGAGCTGAACCACACGGGCGCGCACAAGATCAACAACTGCATCGGGCAGGTGCTGCTGGCCCGGCGAATGGGCAAGACGCGGATCATCGCGGAGACGGGGGCGGGGCAGCACGGTGTTGCGACGGCGACGATCTGCGCGCGGTTTGGATTGCCTTGCGTTGTGTTCATGGGCGAGACGGATGTGGAGCGGCAGAAGCCAAACGTGTTCCGCATGCGCCTGCTCGGCGCGGAGATCGTGCCGGTGTCGTCGGGCACGGGCACGCTCAAGGACGCGATGAACGAGGCGCTGCGCGACTGGGTGACGAATGTGTCGAACACGTTCTACGTCATCGGCACGGCGGCGGGGCCGCATCCCTATCCGATGCTGGTGCGCGACTTCCAGAGCGTGATCGGGCGCGAGGCGCGGACGCAGATCCTGAAGCTTGAGGGGCGCCTGCCGGACGTGCTGGTGGCGGCGATCGGCGGCGGCTCGAACGCGATCGGGCTGTTCCATCCCTTCCTCGAAGATGAGAGCGTCAAGATGATCGGCGTTGAGGCGGGCGGGCATGGCGTGGATACGCCGATGCATGCGGCCTCGCTCTCGGGCGGCATGCCGGGCATCCTGCATGGCAACCGCACCTACCTGTTGCAGAATGCGGACGGGCAGATCACCGACGCGCACTCGATCTCGGCGGGGCTGGACTATCCGGGCATCGGGCCGGAGCACGCCTTCCTGCACGAGACGGGACGCGCGACCTATCGGACCTGCACCGACAAGGAGGCGCTTGAGGCGTTCCAGCTGTGCACGCGGCTCGAAGGCATTATCCCGGCGCTTGAGCCTGCGCATGCGCTGGCGCGCGTGGGCGACATCGCGAAGGAGCTCGGCAAGGACGGGCTGATCGTGATGAACATGTGCGGGCGTGGCGACAAGGACATCTTCTCGGTGGCGGCGCATCTGGGGATGGACATTTAGCGACACTTGAATTTGCATCAAAGGATGCGTATCTTGATGTCCATCCAAGGAAGCATGCGGATGCGCACGACGATCACGCTTGATGACGACCTGCTGGAACGGGCAGAGCAACTGACCGGGATCGAAGAGCGACCCGCTCTGGTGCGCGAGGCGCTCAAGGCGCTTATTGAGCGTGAGAGCGCGAGGCGGCTGGCGCGATTGAAAGGATATGATCCCAAGGCGGAGGCTGCTCCCCGGCGTCGACCAGGCGTGTAGGCATCGGCCATGGTCCTCGCAGACTCATCCGTGTGGATAGACCATTTTCGAGGTACGCTTGACGGCCTTGACGAGATGCTCGACGCAAGGTCGATCGTCATGCACGACCATGTGCTAGGCGAGCTTGCGTTGGGGGCGCTTCGGGATCGCACCAAAACCCTGTGGGATCTTGGCAATCTTCCGCGAGCACCGCTGGCGACGGATGCAGAGGTGATGGTCTTCATTGAGTCGCGTCGCATCTTCTCGCGCGGGATCTGTTACTCGGATGCGCACCTGCTTGCCTCCGCAATGCTCGGCAAGCCGGTCACGATTTGGACCAAAGACACCAGGCTTGCATTGGTTGCGGCCGCGCTCGGCGTCTGCTTCGCCGGGCCCTGAATGATGAGGCGGACACTTGCGATCTTGAGTTTGTTGCTCGCTGCATGCGCCGCGCCTGACACGCCGATCCTGCCGGGCAAGCTCGATCTTCCCGTTGCGGCGGGCGATCGCTGGAAGTTGTGTGCGGATGACGGGCTGGAGGACA
>CAIKXW010000144.1 GCA_903831485.1 uncultured Alphaproteobacteria bacterium
GCCACCCGGATGCGCTCGTTCACGCGTATGAGATGGGGCGAGGTGAAGACATGCACTTTCAGCCCGGCCGCCTCCGCCATCGCACGGATGAAGGCGCCGGTAGACCCCTTGCCATTGGTACCGGTCAGATGGATCGCCGGCGGCAGGCGATCCTGCGGGTCGCCCAGCGCCACCAGGGCCTTGCGGATATGCGCAGTCCCCCACGCCGGCGACACGCGGCCGGCGCTGTTGTCACGAAAGCGCGCCAGTTCGGCTGAAACCATCGGCGAGTCGGCCACGTGACGTCCTGTTCCGCTCCATAGGAATGGCAGCAGATAGTGCGGCGCGGCGCAGGCGAAAACCGCTTTCGCCTGCGGCGGATGGCGTCGGTCGCTAGCGCAGGCCGTTGATCTGCGCGCATGTGGTGGCGAACATGTCGAACGCGCCCGTTTCGTTGGGCTCGCCGCCGCGCTCCTGTTCGCCATCCTGATTGGCGACCACAAGGCGCGCATTGTTGGCCATCATCACGGCAGTCACCGTGTCCGCATTTGCCGGCAGCAGGTAGACCGGACTGTACTTGTCCCTCTCCTCCTTCACCGCCGTCGCATCGACCGTCACGGGAAAGGACTTGTCGCCGAAATGAACGATCGCATTGTCGAACGGCCCTTCCTTCTCCCACGCCGGCGCGAAGGAAATCCGCATCACGCCTTTCGCCTCTTCGCACGCAATGCTGAGACCATCGCCGCCAAACGCAAGCGTGAGGGCCGGCGACGCGCTCAGATCCCATGCCATCGGTGCGGCGCCATCGTCAGGACCTGCGGTTTCCGCCACGGGCGCTGCCGCCGGCTGGCACGCACTCAGTCCGGCAATGGCGACAAGCGCGAGCACATTCCTTTTCATGGTCCACCCCGTGCATTCATCTTCGACGCTTCGATCCGTAAGGCATTGCGCATGTCCGCGCCAGTTGTCGCCGTCACGGCCGGCGCGCTGGGATGAACATCACCCAAACGTTTGCCGCGTTCCGTGGCGGCGCCCTATGGATTGCGGAGGCAACATGCGATCCGTTCGGCGTTCGGTGCGTAAGCTCGCATGCGATACCACTGCAGGATCAGAAACGGGACATCGATCATGACCGCACAATCCATCCGCGGCCCCTTCGCCATCGCCGCCCTTGCCGCAGCAGTTGTGCTCGGAGCATGCGCAAGCGCGCCTGCGGAAACGTCGCCGCCCGTCTATACGGAGCGTGGGCCGCATGAGGTCGGCGTCCTGACACTCAGCCTCAGCGACCGCAAGGTCGAGGTCTATTACCCTGCCGCTGCCGGCGCCGCGCAAGGCCGGACCAACGACGTCTACCTGCAGACAGAGCCCGTGCCCCCCATGCTCGCCGGCATGCTGAAGCGCATCCCGGACACCGTGGACCTGAAAGTCACTATCCCCGCCTTCCGCGATGCGCCCGCTGCCAGCGGGGCAGCCTACCCGCTCGTCATGGTCTCGCACGGCGCCGGCGGCTGGCGCAGCGGCCATGGCAACCTGCTGTCGGGCATTGCAAGCTGGGGCTTCGTCGTCGCCTCGGTCGACTTCAACGAATACGGCTTCGCCTCCTTCGCCTCCCCCGGCGCCCGCGACATGAATGCGCGCCGCACTGCAAGCGCTGCAGCTCTCGACGCCGCGCTCGACCTTATGACAAAGGCCAACGCCGAAGGTCCGTTGAAGGGCCTGGTCAACACATCATCCATCGGCGCCGTCGGACACTCGGCGGGCGGCGGCACGATGTTCGCCGCGATCGACAATCCCCGCATCGACAGCATCATTGGCTGGGCGCCCGTGCCGCCGCAGGGGCCAGGCGCAACGCCCAAGCCAACCATGATCATCGCCGCCGAGATCGACTCAGGCATCTCGGTGGCGTCCCTGACATCCGCCTATGACAAGCTCAACGGGCCCAAGCGTCTCGTGACAATCCCGCGCATGGGCCATAACGCCTTCAGCGACTCCTGCCTGTCGATCCAGAGCGGCAACGACCTCATCTCCGCTGTGAAACAGATTGGCCTGCCAGTCCCGGCTGGGCTTCTCGATCTCGCCCAGAATGGCTGCCGCCCCGGAGACCTCGATACGAAAACGGGTTGGGCGTTGATCCAGCACATCACCGTCGCCCAGCTGCGCACAAGCCTCGGCGTGCCTGGCGCCGCGCCGATCATCACCACCGACCTCGGCCCGGCCTACAAGGACGCGTCGTTCGAGGTGCGGGAAGTGACGTCGCCGTAGCTGGCTCCAACCCACAAAACAAATGCGGCGCTCCTTTCGGAGCGCCGCACCAGGATCTCGAAACCGGAAAACTACTTCGCGGCAACCTGCTCGACCACCTTCGCGCGCTTCGGGCGCGAGGACGGCATCAGCATTCCGAGGATCGCGCCAATGGTCGGCGTCATTTCCTTGCGGTGGCAGACGATGTCCACCATCCCGCGCTCGCGCAGGAATTCCGAACGCTGGAAGCCTTCCGGCAATTTCTCGCGGATGGTCGCCTCGATCACGCGCGGTCCGGTGAAGGCCAGCTGCGCGCCGGGCTCGGCAATCTGCACGTCGCCAAGCATCGCGTATGACGCCAGCACGCCGCCCGACGTCGGATCCGACAGCACGACGATGTAGGGAAGCTTCGCGCGCTTCACGTCCTGGATGGCCAGCACTGTGCGCGGCATCTGCATCAGCGCGAACGAAGACTCCTGCATCCGCGCGCCGCCCGAAGCGGTGACCACGATCAGCGCCGCCTTGCGCGCCACAGCCGTCTCTGCAGCCTTGATGAAGGCCTCGCCCGCCGCCATGCCCAGCGATCCGCCCATGAAGGCAAAATCCTGCACGAGGATCACGGCCTTGCGTCCATTGATGTCGCCATAGGCGGCCACCATGCAGTCCTCGCGGCCCGTCTTGGCTTTCGCAGCCTTGAGACGATCCGTGTACCGCTTGTCGTCCTTGAATTTCAGCGGGTCCTTCATGACCGGCGGCATCGCGATCTCGGTCCAGAGGCCGCCGTCGAACATGTACTGGAAGCGCTGCTCCGGACTGATCCGCAGGTGCGCGCCAGCCGGCGTCACCCAGTAGGAGCTCTCGAGTTCCTGCCGGTACACCAGCTCGCCGGTTTTCGGGCACTTCACCCAGAGGTTGTCACCCTCTGTGTCCTCACGCTTGGCGAAGATCGACTTCAGCCCGGGAGGAAGGTTCGTCAGCCAGTTCAATGAACGCTCCGTTAGATACGCGCCGAGGCTATGGCGTTTGACAGTGACTTTGCAACCACACTTATGGACTTGACAGCGGAAGAAGGATCGCCTTGCTCCACCGCCTCCCGCACCAGCTCGACCAGCGCCGAGCCGACCACCACCCCGTCAGAAATTCTTGCGAAAACAGCCGCCTGCTCCGGCGTACGGACGCCAAATCCAACCGCCACTGGTAGGTTGGAAATACGGCGCGCCTGTTCAACCCCGGCGCTGATATCCGTTGTCGCGCCGACACCCGCGCCTGTGACCCCGGCGACCGAGACGTAATAGACAAACCCCGAGGACCCTTCGGCGACCGTGGCCATGCGCTTCTCGGTGGTGGTCGGCGTCGCCAGGCGGATCACCGCCAGCCCATGCGCCTCAAGCTCCCGGCGCAGCGGGCCATCCTCTTCCGGCGGCAGGTCCACAGTGATCACGCCGTCAACTCCGGCTTCGGCCGCCGACTTCGCAAACGCGGCGACCCCCATCCTGTGAATGGGATTGGCGTATCCCATGACGATCAGAGGTGTGGTCGAATTCTCCGCCCGAAAGCGTTTCGCAATGGTTAACGTGTCCTTAAGCGTGGTCCCGGCCGCCAGCGACCGCAGCGCCGCCTTCTGGATCGCCGGACCATCCGCCATGGGATCAGTAAAGGGCGCGCCCAGCTCGATGATGTCGGCCCCGGCCTCAGCCAGCGCCTTGATGTTGTTGAAACTTCCCTCGATGTCCGGATCGCCCGCCATCAGATAGCCGACGAAAGCGGCGCGGCCCTGCGCACGGCAGGCGGCAAAGGTTGCGGTGATGCGGTCAGCAGTCATTGGGGGGAAATGCTTTGGGTCGGGCCTGAGCTGTTGCAGCGCTGGTCTGGGGCGAGGCCCCGAAGCAAGGCGGCTGATATACCGGAAAACCGCCCCTCGACCTACCCCCAGAGTCGCTTCCTGTTGCCGCACTGCAACAAAGCGGGAACAAACGACCCTGAGGCCGTCTGATCAGAATTTCTGGAACGAGACTTCCAGCCCGCCATTGTCCGGCTGCATCGGCAGCGCCTGCTCGAACACGCGCGGCTGCGAGAAATCCATCTCCAGCTGCCGGTGGGAATGCCCTCCCCCTTCCCTGCTGGTCTCGACATTGATCCTGTAGCGGCCCGGCGGCACGGGGCGCCCATCATCATCCACCCCATCCCAGTAGACCTTGTAGGTCCCCGACCCACGCGTCGACAGCGAGCGCGCAAACAGCGTGTCCAGCTTCGCGCGGTTCAGCCGCCACCAGACATGATTGCCCTCGTGCCACTCCTTGTAACGCCCCACCATGAACAGCGTGCGCACCGGCTTGTTGTCCATGTCGCTCACCCAGATCGCAACATAGGGCGAGCGAAACGCAATCTCGCGACGCATGTTCTTCGGCGGCGCGGTGAAGGTGACGTTGGCATACCACCCGTCCTTCCACAGCGTCGGCGCACTGGTCCCCTGAACCTTCTGCGGCGCATACTCGATCCATTGCGGCGACGCCTCGCCACGCTGCTGTCCCAGCCACGTCACACCGCCGGGCAGCGTCACGCGCGCTGACATTCCCTTCACCCGCGCCATGCACGCCGCAGCCTCCGAGGGCGACAGCACCAGCATCGCCGTCGCCAGCGCATCAGCCGCCATCGCGCTCGGCCCCACGGCCGTTGCAGACCGCCAGTGCGGCACGGGCCAGCCCGTGCGCGGATCAAGTGTCGCGCTGATCATGTCAGCGCCAACCTGTCGGTCGCGCGGACCACAGCCCGAGGTCGCAACAGCGCCCTCCGACATCGCAAACGCACCGCACGCAGGCGCATTGTCGAAAGGCGACAGCGGTTGCGGCAATTCAATCCGCCAGTCGCCCTCGCCCGCGCACCGCACATCCCCACCGACATCCACCATCGCGCGCAACACGCCCGGTACAGCCATGGCTGCTTCCAGGGCGCGATCCACAATGTAGCCCTTGGCAATCCCGTCGAAATCGAAACGCACAATCTCAGGCCGCGTGATCGTCCGCGTCCCGGCATCCAGCGCCATCTCCGCCGCGGCAATCTCATCCGCCAGCGTCTGCATAACCGCCCGATCAAGCAGGCGATCGCCAACGCCGCGCCATTGTTCCAGCAACACGCCAAGCCGGCCGCTATAGGCGCCCTCGCTCAAGACGCGCCAATGCTCCGCCGCAACCACCAGGTCGAAAAGATCGCCTGACACCTGCATCACGCGCGAAGCATTCAGCCGCGAAAGCTCGCTGTCCGGCTCGCGCCAGTTGAACACCCGGTCCAGCCGGTCGATCTCGACCCGCGCCGCACATGCCGCCCGATAGGCAACGTCCTGCGAGCCAGCATCGACGACCACATTCAGCCGCGTGCCCAGCACGCACGGATCGTGAAACACGTAACCGCCGCCAGCCTGCAGCGCCGCAGCCGCCTGCGCCTCAACCAGTTCAACATTGGGAATGTCGGAGACCGGCAGCATGGCGTCGCTACAGGTTCGCGCCGTCGAACGCCTGGATCTCGAGCTGGTCGAGATCGATGTCCGGCACGCAGCGCAGGTTCACCGCCACCATGCGATTGCCATCCGGCGCCACGCCCGACCCATGTGTCGAGATCCCGCAATTGGCGCAGAAGTAATGACTGATCGTCTGCTTGCCGAACAGGTAGGTCGAAACGTCCCTTTGCGGCGTCGTCAGCCGAAAGTTTTCCGGCGTCGTGATGGCGAGCATGTTGCCCGACCTGCGGCAGTAGGAGCAGTTGCACACAAGCGCGCCGCCGAACGTGCCCGTCACCTCGAACGCGACCTGCCCGCAATGGCAAGACCCGGCATGTGTGGACATCGCGCGCTCCCGTTCAGTCCTGCCCTTGTGCCTCCAAGGCATCCAGACGGAAAGCCTCAATCACGTCGCCGCGCAACTCACCTCGAACCTGAGCAGCGTGTAATCCTTCCGCGCATAGGTCTCACGCACGCCAGATACGTTCAGGATCCCGCAAGTCGCGCCATCGCGCGTCCACGTCTCGCCGGTCTGCGTCGTCTCAACCTTGCGCCAGCCGAGCGTTTCAAGCGCCGCAACATACCGCGTCATCGGATCATCCAGCGGCGCAAGCACGCAGTCCGCATTCGGCGTCGTGTCCTCCAGCCCGTCATCCGCACACAACTTCCAGCGATCGCCCGCCGCAACGGTAAGATCGAGCTTGCCCGGCAGGATCGGCGTGTCAGGCGCGGCGCATGCAGCGAGCAACAAACTCAAGATCGCAAGTGTCCGCCTCATCATTCAGGGCCCGGCGAAGCAGACGCCGAGCGCGGCCGCAACCAATGCAAGCTTGGTGTCTTTGGTCCATATCGTGACCGGCTTACCGAGCATTGCGGAGGCAAGCAGGTGCGCATCCGAGTAACCGATCCCGCGCGAGAAGATGCGACGCGACTCAATGAAGACCATCACCTCCGCATCCGTCGCCAACGGTGCTCGCGGAAGATTGCCAAGATCCAACAGGGTCTTTGTGCGATCCCGAAGCGATCCCAACGCAAGCTCGCCGAGCACATGGTCGTGCATGACGATCGACCTTGCGTCGAGCATCTCGTCAAGACCGTCAAGCGTACCTCGAAAATGGTCGATCCACACGGATGAGTCTGCGAGGACCATGGCCGATGCCTACCCGCCCGGTCGACGCCGGGGAGCAGCCTCCGCCTTGGGATCATATCCTTTCAACCGCGCCAGCCGCCTCGCGCTCTCACGCTCAATAAGCGCCTTGAGCGCCTCGCGCACCAGAGCGGGTCGCTCTTCGA
>CAIKXW010000145.1 GCA_903831485.1 uncultured Alphaproteobacteria bacterium
ATGCGGGCCATCGGCGTGTCGTCGTCATTGCCGACCCAGACGCCGCCGACGAAGCGCGTGGTGTAGCCGAGGAACCAGGCGTCACGCCATGCCTGGCTGGTGCCGGTCTTGCCAGCGATGTCCCAACCGCCGAAGCGCGCGGCGCCGCCCGTGCCGTTCACGACTACGCGGCTGAGCATGCCATTCATCTGCGAAGCGAGTTCTTCCGGATAGATGCGCGGGGCCTGTGCGGCAGGATTGGAATAGAGAAGGTCGCCCTTCGAGTTGCGGATCTCCTCGATAATGTAAGGCGACATCTTGAGACCGCCCTTGGCGAGCACGCCGAACGCCGCAACCATTTCGTAAAGCGTCACTTCATCGGAGCCGAGCGTGATCGACGGATAGCTGTGCAGGGGCGACGTGATGCCGAATTCACGGGCGAGGGCCGTCACTTTCGGGATCCCGATCTCGTAGCCGACTTGTGCGGCGACAGTGTTGAGCGATTCCGCCAGCGCTTCGGAAAGGGTGACAGCGCCGCGATACTCGCCGCCATAATTGCGCGGGCGCCAGTCCTGGATCGTCACCGGCATGTCGAAACGCACGGTGCCGGGCGTCAGGCCGTCTTCGAGGGCTGCGGCGAAGACGAACATCTTGAACGCCGAGCCGGGCTGGCGGCGCGCCTGCGTTGCGCGATTGAATTTTGATTTCTTGTAGTCGCGCCCGCCGACCATGGCGCGGATCGCGCCGGTCGCGTTGTCGACGATGATCGCCGCGCCTTCAGACGCCCGCCGATCGCGGCCCATGGTGGCGATGCCGTTCTCGACGGCTTTCTGGGCCGCCTGCTGCAGCTTCATGTCGAGCGATAGCTTGATGACCATGTCCGGCGGCGGATTGGGCAACAGGTCGGCCACGCGCTCGACCGCATAGTCCAGGGCGTGGCTGGTGAAGGCGTCCGACGTGGGCGTGACGAAGACGAGCGGCTGTGCAGCCGCCTCGTCGCGCGCCGCCTTTGTAATGAAGCCGGCTTCCACCATCTGGTCGAGCACATAGGCCTGGCGCTCTTTCGCCTTGGCGCTCTGGGCCTGCTGGGCGAGGCGCGAGGGCGCCTTGGGGAAGGAAGCCAGCATCGCGGCTTCGGCGATGGTGAGGTCGGCCGGCGCCTTATTGAAGAAGGTGTGCGCGGCGGCGTCGACGCCCCACGCGCCGGCGCCGAGATAGATGCGGTTGAGATAGAGGTCGAGAATGTCGTCCTTGCTCAGCAGGCGTTCGAGGTCGCCGGCGAGGCGCGCTTCCTGCGCCTTGCGCTTGATGGTCTGGTCGGGCGTGAGGAACAGGTTCTTGACCAGCTGCTGCGTGATCGTCGAGGCGCCCTCCACCGTGCGGCCGGCGCGGGCGTTGGCCAGCATCGCGCGGACGATCGCCGACATGTCGACGCCGGTGTGCTCACGGAACCGCTTGTCCTCGGCGGCGATGAAGGCGTTGGTGACGTGCGGCGGCAGCGTCTTGGCCGAAACGGCGCGGCCATAGCGGAAACCACGCACGGCGATGGTCTTGCCCTGGGTGTCGATGAATTCCACCGCTGGCTCGCGGTTCATCGTCCACAGCGTCTCGCGGTCGGGCAGCGCAGGCATCTGCGCGAACAGCGAATTCCACAGCAGGCCGAAGGTGATCAGGCCGACGGCTGCCGCCGTCCCCACGATCTTGACGATCGGCGGGCCCCATTTCATGAGCGGGCTGCTCACTGCGTGCGTCGCCATGCTCGTGCCGTCAGCCTCCAGAGGCGATGCGTGCGTCGCCGCCCCCACCTCCACATAGCATCACGCCTCGGCATGTCACGTAGCGCGCGCCGCGATGGGCGCAATGGCTCAACAGCGGGAGATTTCCTGCCTAATTGTCATACTTCCCGCCGCCTGCGTCGTCCGGATTGGACGTCAGCCGTGAAGGCGCCGGTGGCGGAGGTGGCGGCGGCGGAGAAGGCGGATTGTAGCGATTGCCGCCGGATGGCGCCGCGGGTGGCGGCGACGCGCTTTGCGGCCGGGGCGCTGGCGGAGGAGACGCGCTCTGGGGCCGCGCAGCCGGCGGCGGCGGAGGAGACGCTACGGGCGGCGGATTGTAGCGGTTGCCGCCTACCGCAGCTGGCGGAGGCCGGGGCGACGGCGGCGGCGTGGCGCCCGGAGACGGCTTCTGCCCGCCGAACAGCGGAGGATAGGTGTTCGGCGCGTTATTGTTGTCGCGATCATCGCGCTCGCGCGCCCGGAGCAGGCCATCGCCCCCACCATAACGCCAACCGCGATCCCAGTGATGGTCGTAGTAACTGTTCCAGCCATAGCCGCGCCCACCGCGGATCCAGTCGAGCCGCTGCCAAGCCGTGTCGTACCACACACCCCAAGGGTACATGCGGCGATAGTCTTCGTAAGCCCAGATATCGTCCATCATGGCCGCATAGCGCCAGGCTTCGTAATCACGCTCGCGCAGGTCGGAGATCTGCCGCGTGGCTTCCACGCGCCAGCGGCCCCAGGGCTGGGACTGCAGATAGAAATCGTAGGCGCCGATCGAGTTGTCGGCGAGCGCGCGCCGCCACGCCTCGTCGTCGCGGCGGTAGATCAGGTCGATCTCGCTGCGCGCCTCGTCCAGCCATTCCGACCGGGGATGGACGCGCATGAATGCCTCAAGCTCGCTGGGCGAGCCGGAACGTTTTGCTTTCACGAACGCGCCCTGGTCGGTGTTCCATAGCGCATCGAGTCGCGCGCGGGCATTGGCAGCGTTGGCGCCGCGCGGCCAGTCGTCGAGGAAAACTTCGTAAGCCTCGATCTGGTCCATGGCGCGAACTTCGGCCCAGTCGGCCTTTTCCTCGGCAGCGAGGCGCGGGGCGGCCAGAACGGCGCGACGCGCGTCAGCCGACTCCGCATTTGCGCCCCACGGGAAGCGAGCGAGATAAGCGACATAGCCATCCTCGGTGTCGGCCCGCTTTGCGGACGTGTAGGCCTCCGCCTCGATGCGGATCAGCTCGTCCGTGCGACGCTGGGCATTGACCACATACTGCCCATCGGGATGGACGCGCATGTATTCCGCATAGGCGGGCGGGGTATCAATGCGGGCCGCCTGGCTCCAGTCCATCTGGTGGAGCTCTTCCGGCGTCGGACCGGTTTCGCACGCGGCAAGCAGCGCGATCGCAGAAACCGCGGCGGCAAGCACGGCAATCCGGCGATGGCGTTTGGTATTGGCAGACATGATCCAGTCCTCCCGACTCTCTGGACTATATGAGGATTTATGAACAGGAGTGGAATGGCACCAGCCACCATACGCCGAAACCGGCACGCTTGACGAATGCGCCCTCAAAGCGCCCCATCCGCCAAAAGAAACCGGGAGGAAACCATGCCGACAAGACTGCTCAGCGGTGTCGCAGCCGTCGCCCTGCTTGCCTCGTGCGTTAGCGCGCCCGGGGCTGGCGACCCGGGCATGTCGGCAGAAATCAGACGCACCGCCTATGGCGTGCCGCACATCAAGGCGAACGACTATGCCGGGCTCGGCTACGGCCTTGGCTATGCGGCGGCAGAGGACAATGTCTGCGAGATCGCCGAGCGCTTTCTCACCGTCTCGGGCGAGCGCGCGAAATTCCTCGGCCGCGGAGAGAACGACGCCGACCTTAACAGTGACCTCTACCACAAGCGCCTGATCGCCAGCGGCGAGCTTGAGAAGCTGCTCGGCGGACCGGTCAACTCGCCCGACACGCCGAGCGCGGATGCCCGCGCTATGGCGCGCGGCTACGTCGCGGGCTTCTCGCGCTACGTCCGTGAGACCGGCGTCGCGAACATCACCGATCCACGCTGCAAGAATGCGGGGTGGGTTCGGGAGCTGACAGAGACGGATTACTGGCGGCACCAGCTCGCGGGCCAGGTCGTGACCCAACTCAACGGTGTGGTCAGCGCGCAGCCACCGGGCGTGGGCGATCAGGCCTCAATCGCGGACGATCCGTTCATCGAGACGACCCAGCTGGGCAGCAATGCCTATGGGCTTGGAAAAGAAGTGACGCAGTCCGGGCGCGGCATGCTGCTCGGCAATCCGCATTACCCGTGGGACGGGATGAACCGCTTCTACCGGATGCACCTCACCATTCCTGGCAAGCTGAATGTCGTCGGCGCGGGTCTCGTCAGCAATGCCTCCGTAGGCATCGGACATACCGAGCACATCGCGTGGACGCACACCGTCTCG
>CAIKXW010000146.1 GCA_903831485.1 uncultured Alphaproteobacteria bacterium
CTCAATGCGGTGATGCGCGCCGCCTGCGCCCAATTCGACAACATCGCGCCGCTGGAACACAACTACTATCTCGTCCGCAGCCCGAAACAGCTCGAGCGCGTGCTCAAGGAGATCGAGAACGCGCCGGGCGTCGTCCTCTACACCATCACCGACGAAGAGTTGCGCGCGCGGCTGGAAGAGCGGTGCAGGGAGCTTGGCTCGGCCACGCTGGCTGTCATCGATCCCGCCGTGAACATGCTGTCGCGCTATCTTGGTCTCGCCTCGGCGCACAAGGTCGCCGGCCAGTATCACCTGGATGCAGAATACTTCGCGCGCATGGAAACGATCAACTTCGCGCTCCAGCATGATGACGGACAGCACACCGACCGCCTGCGCGAGGCGGATGTCGTGCTTGTCGGCGTTTCGCGCACATCCAAGACGCCGACCTGCGTCTATCTCGGCAATCGTGGCGTGAAGGCCGCCAACGTTCCACTGGTTCCCGGCGTCGAGGTTCCCGAGATCCTCACCGGACCAAATGCGCCGCTCGTCGTGGGGTTGAAGATTTCTCCTGACCGGCTGGTGCAGATCCGACGGCATCGCCTGCTGTCGCTGAACGAGCAGCCCGATACTTCTTACGCGGACGAGGAAACCGTCCAGCAGGAGATAACCGAGGCCAACCGGCTGTTCGCGCGGATGAAATGGCCCACCATCGATGTCAGTCGACGCTCGGTGGAGGAGACCGCGGCCGCGATCCTGAACATCATCCAGGAACATAACAGGTGACAGCTGCGCCAGACCACCGCCTGATTCTCGCGTCAAAAAGCAAGGCGCGTGCAGCCGTACTGCGCGGGGCAGGGCTGCAGTTCGAGCAGATCGGCTCCGGCGTCGACGAGGAGGCGCTGAAAGACGCGCTCCGGGCCGAAGGCGCCAGCGTCGCGAAGCAGGCGGATTTGCTCGCTGAAACCAAGGCGCTGAAAGTGTCAATCTCGCATCCGGGCGTCGTGCTCGGTTGTGACCAGATGCTCGATCTCGATGGGCAGGGGCTGGATAAAGTCTCCACCCGAGAGGAGGCGGCCCACATTCTTCGCCGGTTGCGCGGCAAGACCCATATGCTTCAGGGCGCCATCGTCGCCTGCATCGATGGCGCGCCGGTTTGGCGTCATCTTGCACAGCCGCGGCTACGGGTGCGGAACTTCTCCGAGGCGTTCCTTCAGGACTATCTCGACGCGATTGGCGATGCGGCCTTCGAAAGCGTGGGCTGCTACCAGCTTGAAGGGCTCGGCGCGCAACTCTTCGATCGCATCGACGGCGATTACTTTTCCATTCTCGGCATGCCGCTCCTGCCGCTCATGGAGTGGCTGCGCGACCGCGGCTCGCTTCCCCAATGAAGAATTCGCCTGAACCCGCGCGCTACGCAGTCGTCGGCGATCCGGTCGCGCACTCGCTATCGCCGCTGATCCACAATGCATGGATGGTCGAGGCCGGGCTCGACGCGCACTATGAGCGCGTGCATCTGAAATCGGAAACGGTCGCGGCCGACATCCGCGACATGGCGCGCGCCTATTCAGGCATCAACGTCACGCTGCCGCACAAGATCGCCGCACTTGAGGCTAGCGCGAATTCTTCGCCTGAGGCGCGTGTCGTCGGCGCAGCCAACACGCTTGTGCGCGCGGGCGATGGGTGGACTGCACACAATACAGATGTCGCGGGCTTCGAGATTGCGATGCGCGCCGTCGCCGGCGAGGAGTTGCAAAATCTTCGCGTGCTTCTGATCGGCGCCGGCGGCGCGGCGCGGGCGGTCGTGGTGTCCCTCAATCGAGCCGGCGCGCAGCTCACGATTGCGAACCGCTCTGCGGTGAACGCCGCAGCGCTTGCGAACGAACTGGCGCCGCAGGCGGTTACGGCCGGCCTCTCCGAAGTCGATGCGCTGTCCGCCTCGGCTGACATCATCGTGAACTCGGCCAGCTTAGGCCATGCCGGCGCGAGCCTGCCGCTGCTGGCGCCGGGAAAAGGCCGCCCGTTTCTCGATCTCAGCTATGGCAAGGCCGCAGCCGCCACGCTTCAGGCAGCCGCAAGTGCAGGCTGGGCGCCGCATGACGGCCTCACCATGCTGGTGGGGCAGGCGGCTGCGGCGTTTCATCTGTGGTTTGGCGTCGCTCCCGATCAGGCTCGCGCGCTCGCGGCCTGCCGTGCAGCGGTTGCGGCGCGCACATGATCAAGCTGGCGCTCACCGGTTCCATCGGCATGGGCAAGTCCGCCACCGCCGCCATGTTCGCGGCGCGCGGCGTGCCAGTCTATGACGCCGACGCCGCCGTCCACGCCGCCTATGCGCCGGGCGGCGAAGCCGTTGCGCCGATCGAGGCGGAATTTCCAGGCGTCACCAACGCGCAGGGCGGCATCGATCGCACGATGCTGCGCCAGCGCGTGGTCGATGATACCGCCGCGATGAAGCGGCTGGAGGCGATCGTCCATCCTATCGTCGGCGGATTGCAGCGGGCCTTCCTTGAAAAGGCCGCAACCGATGGCCACGCTATGGTTGTGCTGGACATTCCGCTCCTGTTCGAGACCGGCGGCGAGAAGCGCGCCGACGCAATTCTTGTGGTCAGCGCGCCGCCGGATGTGCAGAAGGCCCGCGTACTGGCGCGTGGCCAGATGACCGAGGCCGAGTTCGAGGCGATACTGGCGCGGCAGGTTCCCGATTCGGTGAAGCGGGGCCGCGCCGACTTCGTCATCGACACCAGCCAGGGTTTCGCCCACGCCGAACAGCGGGTCGATGAAATCCTGGCAGAGTTGCGGGCGAGGGCGGCAGGCGGACAAGACAAGACAGGCTGATGCGCGAGATCGTCTTCGACACGGAAACCACCGGCCTCAACCCGGATCATGTCGATCCGGCGCAGTGCGACCGCATCGTCGAGGTTGGCTGCATCGAACTGTTCAACTACCTGCCCACCGGCCGCGAATTCCAGATGTACATCAATCCGGGCCGCCCCGTGTCCGAGGCGACCGTGCGCATCACCGGCATCACGAACGACACGCTCCGCGGCAAGCCTTCGTTCGACCAGGTCGTCGACAAGCTGATGGACTTCTTTGGCGATGCGCCGATCGTCGCGCACAACGCCGAATTCGACCGCGGCTTTCTGAACGCGGAACTTGCTCGCCTTGGCCGTCCCACGCTGGCTAAGGAGCGCTTCATCGACACGCTGGTGCTGGCGCGTGAACATCGCCCGGGCTCGCCCGCGTCGCTCGATGCGGTTTGCAAGCGCTTTGACATCTCGATCAAGGACCGCGTCCTGCACGGCGCGCTGCTCGATGCCCAGCTTCTGGCGATGGCTTATCTGGAACTGCGGGGAGGCCGCGAGCGGAAGTTCGAATTCGCCAATTCCGGCGCCGGCAGCGGCCGCTCGGCCCATGTGATCTATGCGCCACGCCTGCCCCGGCCTGCGCCGCTTCCCTCACGCGTCCGCCCGGAAGAAGAGGCCGCACATGCCGCCTTTGTTGGCGGGCTGGGCGAGAATGCGATCTGGAAGAAGTTCTCCTGATCTCGCTGCCGCTATGGCTGTTTTCCGTGTCGCAGGCTTAAATGCGCTCCTGACTGGAGGCGGCGCATGAAGGCCCTGACGTACCACGCACCCAAGGACATCCGCTTCGAGTCCATACCCGACGCGAAAGTGACAAAGCCGCACGCAGCACTCGTGCGCGTGAAGGCTTGCGGCATCTGTGGCAGCGACCTGCACATCTATCAGGGTCACGGCTTCAGCGAGGACGTCGGCTTCTGCGTCGGCCACGAAGCCGTCGGCGAAATTGTCGAGATTGGCTCGAGCGTCGAAACGCTGAAAGTCGGCGACCAGGTGATGATCTCGGCCGCCGTCGGGTGCGGACGATGCGCTGCGTGCCGGGCAGGGGATGCAGTGCGCTGCGCTGATAATGCGACCGGATGCTACGGCCTCAGCCACGCGCTGCCCGGGTGTCAGGCCGAAGCGGTGATGGTGCCGCACGCCGACCAGAATGCAGCGATCATTCCGGAAGGCCTGAGCAGCGATCAGGCGCTGATGCTGACCGACAACCTGCCGACCGCCTATCTTGGCGCGCTGAACGCAGACATACGCCCCGGCGGCACGGTGGCCGTCGTCGGCCTCGGGCCGATCGGGCTGATGGCGGTGGAGATCGCGTTTGTGCTCGGCGCATCACGCGTCTTCGCTGTCGATCTCGTGCCCGAACGCCGCGCCATGGCCGAACGTCTTGGCGCAACATCGCTTCCGCCGGGCGACGAACGCGCCGTGCTTAAGGAGCTGACGCGGGGTCGTCTCGCCGACAGCGTGGTCGAGGCTGTCGGCGCGGACGCGACGTTGAAGCTGGCGCTGGCGCTGGCCGGCAAGCAGGGCACGGTGTCCACGATCGGCGTAAATCAGACGAAACAGTTCCCGTTCCCGATGGCGCTCGCCTTCAACAAGGGGCTGACCTTCCGCACGAGTCTCTGCTCGGTCGTGAGGCACTGGGCGGAGCTTGTGCCGATGGTGCGCAGCGGCCGGCTGAAGCCGGAGCAGTTCATCTCCCACCGCATGGCGCTGTCGGACGGTGCACACGCCTACGCCCTGTTCAACAACAGGCGCGATGGGGCGATGAAGATGGTGTTGACCTGCTGAAGCGGCTCAGGCCTGCAGCTGCGCGGCGGCGCGTTGTTGCTGCTGCTGGCGGTAGAGGCCGACGAAATCGATCGGATCGATCATCAGCGGCGGATGGCCGCCTTCTCGTGTGATGTCCGCAATGATCCTGCGGGCAAACGGGAAAAGCAGGCGCGGGCACTCGATCAGCAGCATGGGCTCGGCGTCCTGGGGGCTGGCATCCTGCAGCTGGACGACGCCGGCGTAGACAAGCTCGACGATGAACACGACGGTTTCCTGCCGCTTTGCGCGGGCGGAGAGTTTCAGCTCGACTGCGAAAATCTTTTCAGCGGGCGGCCCCGGCTCGACGCGAACGTCGATGCCAAGTTCGATCTCGGGCGCAGAGCCAGCATTCTGACCGGCAAAAAGCCCCGGGTTCTCGAATGAAAGGTCCTTAATGTACTGAGCCAGCACGCGGATCATTGGCGGGCCAGAGGGTGGCGTGACGGGAGGAACAGCCTGTTTGTTGTCCGGATTTGCGGCGTCGGTCATGGGATTGGAGGTCCGGAAACAGCAGTTGAACGAGGCAGGGCGGCTATCACGCTGACGCGACGGCGGCAACAACGGGCTGACTCTGCGAGTTTTGTGTCTATATTGATGTCACGGACCACAAGGACTGTACCTTGTCCGTCCCCGAAGCGTTTGAAGGCCGGCCTTGAACATTGATCTGATCATCCTTGCGGCGATCGCGGTTTTCGTGATCTCGCGTCTCTATGCCGTCCTTGGTCAGAAGACGGGGGCCGAGCCGCGGTCGCGCCAGTTGCGCGAAGCGCCGGTCCGGGCGGCCGAGCAGGCGGATGAAGGTGCGGCCGAGCAGGACAAGCGCAATCTTCGCCCCGCCTTCACCGGCCCCGCCGCCGCAGGCATGGAAGCCATCGCCGGCGAAGACCCGTCCTTCTCGCCCGACGAATTCGTCCGCGGCGCGCGGAAAGCCTACGAACTCATCGTCACGGCCTTTGCCGAAGGCGATCGCGATGCACTGCGCGCCCTGGTCGACCAGGATGTGTTCGAGGTCTACAGCGACGCTATCGCGGCCCGCCAGCGCGACGGGACCGAGCCAATGCGCCTCATGCGCATCCGCCAGGCCCGTATCGTCGAGGCGTCGGTCGATTCAACACATATGGGCCGCGTGCTGGTGTCTTTCGAAAGCGACCTGTCCGATGGTGAAAACCTTCGTCAGGCCAAGGAAATCTGGACGTTCAAACGCCCGCTGCGTTCGGAAGATCCGAACTGGCTGCTGGACGAGGTGGCCACCGCCACCTGAGCGGCTGCGCCATACCCTCGCATGACCCGCCGACTGACACCCGAGGAGCGCAGGATCTGGTCCCGCGTCGCGCGAACCGTTCGCCTTGCACCGGGCAAGGCCATCGAGGACGAGCCGGAACCGATTGATGCTTTGGAGAAAGCGCATCGCGCCGCCGCTCCTGCACAGGCTCCGCCAGCAAAAGCCAACCGGGCCAAACCCAGCCCGCCGGAAGACATGTCCGGCCAGCGCAAGATCCGCCGCGGCCAGAACGAGATCGACGCCCGGCTCGACCTGCATGGCCACACGCAGGACAGCGCGCATCGCGAACTGATCGAATTCCTGCTGCGTCAGGCCGGCAATGGAGCGCGTTGCGTGCTGGTCATCACCGGCAAGGGGCGGCTGGGCACGGGCATCCTGCGCACCCGCCTGTTCGACTGGATCGCGCATCCGGACCTTCGTCCGTTCATCGCCGGGTATGCGCCTGCGCATCCGCGCCATGGCGGGGCGGGGGCGACGTACATCTTCCTGCGCGCGAAGCGGTAAGTCAGCGAAGGTCGAAACGCTTACGGATGCGGTCCATCGGCGCGCCCGTCTTGAGCGGCACGCCGACCAGCCGGCCGTAGTCGACAAAGCCCTGCCGCGCATAAAAGGCGAGGCCGCCTGTATTGTCGGCGCGGATGGTCGCGTCGATCACGCTGATCCCGGCTTCACGCGCCGCGCCGCGCGTTTTGTCGAACAGGGCGGCGCCAATGCCGCCGCGGGTTGCGCCGACGCGCGCAAACGTCCCGATCGTCGCCCAGCCGTCGGGCAGGGGATCGTCCGGATCGAACGAGCGCATCAGACCCTGGAAGCCGACGATCTCGCCGTCCGCTTCGGCGACAAAGCACGACACGAGTTCCGGCAATGAGATGTAGGCGGCATCCATCGACGCCGCGTCGAACGGATCTTCATAAGCTGTCGTGCCGCCGATGGCGATGATGGCATTGATCAGCTCCGCCATCCCGGCGGCGTCCTTGCGCGTAGCGGGGCGGACCTGAAGCGTCATGCCACTCAGCTCGTCCGGCTGGCCTTCTCGGCGATACCCGATGCGCCCTGGCGATCTGCCAGCACCTTCGCCACTGCATCCAGCGGCACGCCACGCGAGCGCAGGGCGACGAGCAGGTGATAGAGAACATCGCCTGCTTCCTTGGCGACTTCGACATCGCTCTGCGAGGCGATGGCCAGCGCCGCTTCGACGCCTTCCTCACCCAGCTTCTTCGCCGTCACGGCAGGGCCGCCAGCGAGAAGCTTCGCCGTCCATGATGTCGACGGGTCGTCGCCAACGCGAGCGTCGATCGTCTTGGCGAGATCGTTCAGCACTTCGCCAAGATAGGCGGCAGGCCCGAGCGGATCATGCTGCATCATGCTGGCTCCGTCATGCGAACAGGCGCGCCGGCCGCCGCAAGCGCGCGCTTGGCGTCCGCAACCGAGGCTTCGCCGAAGTGGAAGATCGATGCGGCAAGCACGGCGTCGGCGCCGCCCTTCATCACGGCGTCCGCCATGTGCTGCACATTGCCGGCGCCGCCGGAGGCGATGATCGGCACCCGCACCACGTCGCGGATCGCGCGCAGCAGGTCGATGTCATAGCCGCTCCTTGCGCCATCCCGGTCCATCGAGGTGAGAAGGATTTCGCCCGCGCCAAGTTCGGCGGCGCGCTTCGCAAACGCTATCGCATCCTTGCCGGTCGAGTTGCGGCCGCCATGGGTGTAGACAACCCAGCCGTCCCCATCGCGTTTCACATCCAGCGCCATGACAACGGCCTGCGATCCGACCTTGCGCGCGCAGGCGGTGAGGATCTCAGGTTCCAGGACGGCGGCCGTGTTGATCGCGACCTTGTCCGCGCCGGCTTTCAGCATTGCCACCATGTCATCGGGCGTACGCACGCCGCCGCCGACCGTCAGCGGCATGAAGCAGGCGTCCGCCGTGCGCTCCACCACATCGATCATCGTGCCGCGCTTTTCATGGCTTGCCGTGATGTCCAGGAAGCAGAGCTCGTCCGCTCCCTGCGCATCATAGGCGCGGGCAAGCGCCACGGGATCGCCCGCGTCGCGCAGGTCGACGAAGTTGACGCCCTTTACGGTGCGCCCGTCCTTCACATCGAGACATGGAATGACGCGGACTTTCAGCATTTGTCTCTAGTCGCGCGCCAGGGGCGTCGCGTCAACTTACCCATCATCCGCCCCGATATCGCGGCGCAGGTGAGGCGGCAGGCGCGTGCGGAGGCTGCGGGCGGCGAGCGCCCGGTCGTGCTGGTCGTCCGGTTCGGGTGGGCTGGCCTTAGGCCAGCGCAACCTGGAGGCGCAGCGCGCCATCCAGCGTAAGATGTCCATGTGATCCTGAAGCTGTGAGATTGAGGCGAGCGGTCGCGCAATGAGCGTGATGCATCTGCGTCTCCTCTTCAGGCTTCAGGTCGCGCGCTGAATCGCGCTGGACGGAATGACGGGCTCCTAGCTCCAAATCAGGACTGCGGCAACGCGCCGGTTGGAAGGGCGAACGTCGCGAACAGGGGGAGGTGGTCCGACCCGATGCTGGGCCCCGCGCGATAGTCGGTGAGCGTCAGGCCGCCGCCGAACTTGACATGGTCGATCGGTATTCCGAGCCAGCCGGCGAAAGCGGGGAAGGTGCCATCAAAACGCGGATCGCCTGCACGCACGCCTGGCGTGGATTGGTAGGCGCGGCCCCACGGCGTGGTGTTGAAGTCGCCGGCAATGATGAAAGGACGCGAAGCGTCGAGGCCGTCCGCCAGCTGCCCTAGTTGCAGGTCGCGATCACCTTTCAGGCCGGGATCGCCGGGCGAGGGCGGATGCGTGGTCACCAGCTGCACGCCATCAATCTGCGCACGCATGATCACGCCATGGCTGCTCGGAAACGGGGTGTAGGCGATGGCGTCTGCCTCGCGCGCAGCCAGCATGGAGCGCCGGATCAGCTTCAGCTCGTGACGCCCGACACTGGGCATCTCACGATCCCGCAGATCGGGGAAAAGCCGCGCGATGTCGTCCGTCGTCAGATCGTCAGGGACCTCGTGGGCCGAGACAATATCCGCACCGTATGATTTCGCCTGAAGCGCCAGCTGCTCCAGCGCCGCCATCGACCCGTGCACATTCGCGCTTGCCACGCGCACCAAGCGCGCGTCGGCTGGCGCCGCCTGTGGCAAGGCAAAGCCGCCGAGCCCGAGCACGAGCGCAAGACTGATCGCTGCGGCCGCCGATGCGATCCCGGCCGCGGCGACCATCCGGCGCCAACCCGCCAGCGCAGCTGCGAGGAGGGCCAGCAGGAACACGTGCTTCGGCCAGTGTGCGACAAGGTCGAGCACCCAGCCCGGACGCCCGCCGAACCCAAGCCTGTCGCCAAGGCCAAGCGCTGTCAGCCCGGCAGCAAGAAGAGCCAGCACCCACAGAATTATACGAACAGGATCCCGCACGAGTGCAGTCTACAGCAGGATCAGCGCGCCGCCAGCAGGGCTGCAGCCGGGTCTATGTCGCCATCATAGAGCGCCCTGCCAAGGATGGCGCCAGCAATCGGCTTGCCTGCGCGGTTCTTGAGCGCCGTGATGTCGCCGACATTCTTCAGCCCGCCCGAGGCGATGATCGGGATCGACACGGCGTCTGCAAGCTGGCCCGTGAGATCGACATTGACGCCGGTCTTCAGGCCGTCGCGCGCGATGTCCGTCACGATGATCGCTGCGACGCCACAGCCCTCGAACGCCCTGGCCAGGTCAACCGCGTGCATGTCGGTCGTCTCGGCCCAGCCCTGCACGGCGACCAGCCCGTCGCGCGCGTCGATGCCGACCGCGACCTGTCCGGGAAACGCCTTGGCGGCTTCCTTCACGAAGGCCGGATTGCGCACCGCCGCCGTGCCGAGGATCACGCGCGAAACGCCGGCGTCCAGCCAGCGCTCGACGCCGTTCATGTCGCGAATGCCGCCGCCGAGCTGCACCGGCGCCATCATCACGTCGAGAATGGAGGACACCGCATTGTGGTTCACCGAATGCCCTGCGAAGGCGCCGTTGAGATCGACAACGTGCAGGGCCTCGAACCCCATCGCCGCAAAGCGCAACGCCTGGTCGGCGGGATCGTCGTTGAACGAGGTCGCGCTGGTCATCTCCCCGCGCAGCAGGCGGACGCACACACCGTCCTTGAGGTCGATCGCGGGATAGAGCTTCATGTCCGTGCGCCTTCTCCGGGCGTTCTGGGGAAGGGTCCTTGGATGCGGGAACGCTAACGTTGTCAACGGAAATGGATAGGCAGATCCGTGTGTCGTGGATGGTCTCAGGGCTTCCAGCGCAGGAAATTCGCCAGCAGGGTCTGACCCGCGGCCTGGCTCTTCTCGGGGTGGAATTGCGTGCCGAACAGGTTGTCGCGCGCCACAGCGGCTGTGAACTTGCCGCCGTAATCGCAGCGCGCCGCCACATGGTCACGGCGCTCAGCCTTCAGGGCGTAGGAATGCACGAAATAAACGTGCGGCTCAGGTCCGAGCCCGCTGAGGCAGGGATGGTCGCTGATATCGGTCAGCACATTCCAGCCCATGTGCGGCACGGGCAGGGGCGGCGTCGGCGTGATCCGCTCGACCGCGCCCGGTATCCAGCCAAGCCCACGTGTCTCAGCATCCTCGCGGCCGACCGTCGCCATAAGCTGCATGCCGACACAGATGCCAAGGAAGGGCCGCTGGCTCCTGAACACCGCCTCATTCAGCGCTTCCGTCACGCCGCGGCGGCTGGTGAGGCCCGCCGCGCAGTCCGCGAAATGCCCGACGCCGGGCAGCACGATCCTGTCGGCATGCCGGATACGGTCCGGATCGTCGGTCAGGACGACATCGAGCCGGATCTCATGATGGTTCGCCGCTGCTTCAAGCGCGCGCTGGACGGAACGGACATTGCCCGAACCGTAGTCGATAATGGCAAGGCGGGTCATGACCTAGGGATAGCGTGTCCCCCCCGAACTGTCAGGCGCCTTCGACGAAGATAACCTTCGCGCGAGCTGTCCTCTGGCGCAGCGCGATTAGGGGTGCGTACTCCGGCGATGCGTACCAGGTCTTCAGCATCGTCATGTCGGGGAACTCAAGGACCACCTGACGATGCAGCGGCCCGTCACCCTCGACGACCTCGGCTGACCCACCGCGGACAATATAGCGACCGCCATACTGGGCGATCACGGCAGGAACCTGCCGTGCATACTCTGCGAAGCCGGCCAGATCGGTGATGTCGAGGCTGCCGATGAGGTAGGCCGCCATATCACACCCTTGCGGTCTAGAGGCTGCCCTTGGTGCTCGCCACCTGGCCCTTCAGCCGGTCGTCGACAACAGCCGCGGTGCGCAACGCCCGCGCCAGCGACTTGAAGCTGGCCTCGGCGATGTGGTGCGAGTTCTCGCCGTAGAGAAGTTCGAGGTGCAGGCAGACGCCGGCATTCATCGCGAAGGCGTGAAAGAATTCCTTGAACAGTTCGGTGTCGACGACGCCGACCTTGTCGCGCGTGAAGCTCACCTTCCAGATCAGGTAGGGCCGGTTGCACAGGTCGACCGAGGCGCGCACCAGCGTTTCGTCCATCGGCACATAAGCGTGGCCGAAGCGGATCACGCCTGAATAACCCCCGACGGCTTCCTTGAAGGCCTGGCCCAGCACAATGCCCACATCTTCCATGGTGTGATGCTGGTCGATGTGAAGGTCGCCCTTCGCCTCGACGTTGATATCCATGGCGGAGTGCCTGGCGAAGCTTTCCAGCATATGGTCGAAGAAGCCGATGCCGGTAGAAACCGTCGACTTTCCAGAGCCGTCCACGTCGAGGACGACCTTGATCTGGGTCTCCTTGGTGGTGCGGGTGACTTCCGCCTTGCGTGATCTGTCCGCCATCGGCGGGCCTCCGGTCTTAACTGTGCGTTCGCTATCGAAACCTAGCTTAACCCGCGAACGGTCGAGGAATCCTGAATGTGGCGTGCATTTAGGGGCTGGCTGCCTCGAACGCCACCTGATTCATGAAAGAACGGCGCCAGATGACTGCCCAGAAGTCGGCCCGCAAGCCGGACAAGACAGCCAAGGACAGGGCCGCACCGAAACGGCGGCGCGCAAAGCGCATGGGTCTTGCGGGCAGGGTGGCCATGATCGCGGTCGCCGCGGCCTTTTTCGCGGCGCTGGCGCAGTGGGTGGTCACACCGTTCCTCGCGCAGGACGAAATCCGCAACCAGCGCCAGATCGCCGTCGACGCCGGCGCCAATCTTCTCGCCGACGTCGCCCGCCTGCACGCAGAAGCGGGCCACTGGAATGAAATACCGGCGCTGGTCGACGCCCTGTCGGTTGGCATGCCGGAAGGCCAGTCCGCAGTGTTTGATGCAGAGTGGAAGCTGATCGCGCAGGACGGCGCGCCGGATTCCCGGCCCAGCCTCAAGGCGATGCGGGAACTTGTCAGCACGCCGAACGGCATTCTCGTGGTCGGCGAACGCTATTATGCCGCCCGCGCCATCAATGTGGGCGACCAGACGTGGGGATACGCCCTCTACTCCTTCATCCCCCGGCCGTTCGTGAATACGTGGCTGGCCGTTGTCGCGCTCAACGCGATCGTGCTGTCACTCGTGCTCCTCCTGACCGCGCCATTGATCTACCGTCTGGCGCGGCTGGCGCTGAAGCCGGTCACAGTTCTCGAACGGGGCATCCGCAGCCGCGACCCGAAGGACAAGTCAAAGCTTGCGGACTCCTCTGACGACCGCTTGTTGAAGCCGCTGCTGACCTCGATCGACGAAGTCCACGAACGGTCCGAAGCCGCCATGCGACGCGCGCTGACCATGGCCTACACGGATCCGGTGACGCGGCTGCCGAACCGCCTGCGCTTTCTCTCGCGGCTCGATGCCGCGGTCGCAGCCGGACAGGGCGCACATCTTGTGGTCTGCGATCTCGATCGTTTCCGGCAGGTCAATCTCACTTATGGCCCGCGCGTCGCCGACATCGGCCTCGCCGGCGTCGCCGAGCGGCTGCGCGCGGTTCTCTCGCAAGCCGGTCTTCCCGGCGGATTCATCGGCCGCATCGGCGCGGACCAGTTCGGCATGATCCTGCCGGGTTCCTCGCGCGAAGCGGTCGAGGCCTTGATGTCGGCGGCCAGCAGCGCCATCGCCGAAGGCTTCATCATCGAGGGTCAGGCGATGCGGCTTGCCGCGTCCTTCGGCGCCGCCCATACGCCCACTGACGCCACCAACGGGACTGACCTGCTCAAGCTCGCCGAAGTCGCCCTCAAGGAAGCGAAGAAACAGACGGCGACCCGCGCCGCCTTCTTCGACCAGCGCCTGCTCGACAAGGCGAGAGCGCAGTCGCGCCTTGAAGAAGAACTGCGCGACGGGCTCGACCGCGGCGAATTCGTCGCCGTGTTCCAGCCCAAGGTGAAACTCGAGACGGGCGAACTCGTGGGCGCTGAAGCGCTCGCCCGCTGGCGCAGGCCAGACGGCGCCATCGTCTCGCCTGGCGTGTTCATTCCGAGTGCCGAAGACCTCGGCCTGATCGCCAAGCTCGGCAAGCAGGTTATGAGGGATGCGTGCTTTGCGGCCGCCGGCTGGAACCGCAAGGGGATCATCTCCTCCGTCGCCGTGAACGTGTCGCCGCATCAGTTCGATGATCCGGATTTTGTCGCCTCCGTCTACAAGGCGCTCGATGATTCAGGTCTGCCGCCCAACCTGCTCGAACTCGAGATCACGGAGAGCGCGGCCGTCGCCGATGGTGATCGCGTCGCCCGCATAATGTGGCCGCTGCGCAATCGCGGCGTGCGCCTCGCCATCGACGATTTTGGCACGGGGCATTCCAACTTCGCCGCGATCACCCGCCTGCCGTTCGACGTGTTCAAGATCGACCAGCAATTCGTCCGCGCGCTCTCCACTGATCCGCACGCCCCGGCCATCGTCGAGATGATCCTCGCAATGGCCGAAGCGCTTGGCCAGGAGACGGTCGCCGAGGGCGTCGAGACCAAGGAGCAGGCCGACTTTCTGCTCCGCCGCGCCTGCACGATCGGGCAGGGCTATTACTATTCGCCGCCGCTGCCAGCCGAAGAGTTCGACGCGTTCGTGCGCAGCTACAGGCCAAGGCCCGCGGACCGGTTCGCCGCCTAGCCTGTCGATATATCGTTTGTCGATAAATTTGCTTGTGGCGCGATCTGACCCGACATAGACTGCTCAACGGTCAGGAACCTGAGCAATGTCGTCTGAGCCCACTTGGCATTCAACCACCATTCTCGCCGTGAAGAAGGGGCGCAAGCTCGTCGTCATGGGGGATGGGCAGGTGTCGATGGGGCAGACGATCATGAAGGGCAATGCCCGCAAGGTCCGGCGGCTCGGCGAGAAGGGTGAGATCCTCGCAGGCTTCGCTGGCGCCACGGCGGACGCCTTCACGCTTTTTGAGCGTCTGGACCAAAAGCTCGAACGATTCCCCGGCAATCTCCAGCGCGCGGCCGTGGAACTCGCCAAGGACTGGCGCACTGACAAATACCTCCGGAACCTCGAAGCCCTCATCATTGTGGGCGATGCGACGTCATTGCTCGTCATCACGGGCAGGGGCGACGTGCTGGAACCGGAGCATCCGATCGCGGCCATTGGTTCAGGGGGCAACTACGCGCTGTCCGCCGCACGAGCGCTGTATGAGTACGAAGACGAC
>CAIKXW010000147.1 GCA_903831485.1 uncultured Alphaproteobacteria bacterium
AGATCAAGCACTGGCGCATCCTTGTAGATGCCGCACGACACCGCCGCGACTTGAGCAGAAAGCGGGTTCGTCTTGATGACGCCCTCTTCCACCAGGTAACGGCACGCCAGCGCCAGCGCGACATAGGCGCCGGTGATCGCCGCCGTGCGCGTGCCGCCATCGGCCTGCAGCACATCGCAGTCGAGCGTGATGGTGTTCTCGCCCAGCGCGCGCATATCCGTAACGCTGCGCAGTGCGCGGCCGATCAACCGCTGGATTTCCTGCGTGCGGCCGGACTGCTTGCCCTCGGTCGCCTCGCGGCGTCCGCGGGTGTGCGTGGCGCGCGGCAGCATGCCGTACTCGCCCGTCACCCAGCCCTCGCCCTTGCCCTTCTTCCAGCGCGGCACGTCGCCCGCCCACGACGCCGTGCACAGCACATGCGTGTGCCCGAACTTCGCAAGGCACGAGCCTTCGGCATAACGCGTGACGCCTGCCTCCAGCGTGATGGGACGGAGCTGCTGTGGCGTACGGCCGGACGGGCGCATGAAGAACCTCGAGACTGAAACTGCGCCGCTGGTAGCAGAGCCGGCGTGAGGTTCCTACTCCGGCCCCTTCGTCAGCGCGGCGATCGTGCGTGGTTCGATAATGCGGTCGAGCGAATAGCCTTCCATCAAGGTCGGCTGCGCGCCTCCCGAGAGATAGACGAGGAATACATCGCCCGGCTTGCCGTAGAGGGCGTCCTGGCCGGTCATCTGCCCGCACGGCGGCGGCATGCTTGAACCAATATTGATCTCGGCCGATCCGCCGCTTCCCTTGATCCAGCGGATCGGTTTCAGAACGGCCATCGGCTGGCCGTTCATGTAGTCGAACTCCTTCGGCAGGCCCTTGGTCTTGTCCTCGCGCACATAGCGCACCAGAACGAGCGCGCCCGCTTCGTCGAACAACCGCACCTGCTGGCGCATCGCCCAGTCCCGGTTCTCGGCGGCATACTTCAGCCCGTGCGCCTTGCCCCACGCCATCGCCAGCGCATCGACATCCGCCTGCGGCGTTCCCGCGGCCTGGATGGGCGGCGGCGGCGGCGGCATGATCGAGCAGGCAAGCGCCGGCGCTGCGAACGCCCCCAGCGCCATTGCGAGCGCCGTCGCAACACCGATCCTGCCGAGCCTGTTCATCTCAATTCCCCTGACACGCGTCTCAGACCGAAACCTTGGCCCCGCGCCCCGGCGTCCGCAAGACGTCGCCTGCAGGCATTTCCCTGATTCCGAAACAGATTCCCTGATGAATTCACCTGTTGAACCGTGCGGACCGGGCCCATACGTTCCCGCTCGATGGTCAACACCCCGCCCAACTCGTCCGGCATGTCCGCCTTCGCCGCGATGGACAAGCGCTCGCGCGACATCTTCCGCGAGATCGTGCAGTCCTATCTCGACACCGGCGAGCCGGTCGGTTCGCGCACCATCTCGCGCCGGGGCGTCGCCCTCTCGCCCGCCTCGATCCGCAACATCATGTCGGACCTCGCCGAAATGGGCCTGATCGACAGCCCTCACACCTCCGCCGGCCGCGTGCCCACCCATGCGGGCCTGCGCATGTTCGTGGATTCGCTGCTCCAGCTCGGCGAGCCCGGCGAGGACGACAAGCGTCACATCGAAAGCCGCCTAGCAGGCTCCGGCCGCCGCATGGAGAATGTGCTGGGCGAGGCCTCCGAGATCCTCTCAGGCCTCGTCGGCGGCGCGGGCCTCGTCTCGACCCCCGCAGCCGACGCGCCGATCCGCCATGTCGAGTTCGTGCGCATCTCCAATGAGCAGGCGCTCGCCGTCATCGTCGCGGAGTCCGGCGAGGTCGAGAACCGCGTGCTCGCCCTGCCGCCCGGCCTGCCCGCATCGTCACTTCTGGAAGCCGGCAACTACCTCAACGCCCGCATGAAGGGCCGCACCCTGTCCGAGGCGCGCGCCGCCGTGCTGGAGGAAGTCGGCTCGCGCCGCGCCCTGCTCGACCAGACCGCCGCCCGGCTGGTGGAGGACGGTCTCGCCCAGTGGTCGGGCGAGGACCCCGGCCGCGGCCGCTCCCTCATCGTGCGCGGCCGGGCCAAGCTGCTGGACGACCCGCGCGCCGGCGAGGATCTCGACAAGGTGCGCGACCTCTTCAAGGAGCTGGAGCGCTCGGAAAACCTGCTCAACGTGCTCGATACCGCACGCGAAGCCGATGGCGTCCGCCTCTTCATCGGCTCGGAAAACCCGCTGTTTTCGCTGTCGGGTTCCGCGATGATCGTCGCCCCCTATATGAATGGGGAACGGAAGATTGTAGGGGCGCTGGGCGTGATCGGACCGACACGGCTGAACTA
This sequence comes from uncultured Alphaproteobacteria bacterium, assembly GCA_903831485.1. The sequence goes on from CAIKXW010000147.1 coordinate 2,321, forward strand.
TGCCCGCGTCATTCCGATGGTGGACTATACCGCGCAGGTCGTCGGCCGGATTCTCGGCGGGGCCCGCGCGGACACAAAGAGAGAGTAGAGCCTGTTATGACGAACGAGACGTCCCACCCCGGCCAGAACGACGACGACGCGATCCTCGCGGCCGAGAACGAAGGCCTGGACGAAGCCGTGGGCCATCCCCGCGCTGAGCCACACCCGCTTGAGATCGCCTACGCCGCTCTTGAGAAAGAGCGCGACGTCCTCAAGGAGAACATGCTGCGCGCCCTCGCCGAGACCGACAATGTCCGCAAGCGCGCCAACCGCCAGATCGAGGAAGCCCGCCTCTACGCCGTGGAAAAATTCGCACGAGACTTGCTCAATGTGTCGGACAATCTCGCGCGCGCCACCGAGGCCGTGCCGGCCGACGTCCGCGCTACGCTGGACGGCGCCGTGAAGACCGCCTTCGAAGGCGTCGAGCTGACGCAGAAGGAAATGGTCACCGTCCTGTCGCGCCACGGCGTCTCAGCCATCGACGCCTCCCCCGGCGCCGCCTTCGACCCCGCCCTGCACCAGGCTGTCACGCAGGTGCCCTCGCAACACCCTGCCGGCTCCGTCGCCGAACTCTATCAGACCGGCTGGCGCATCGGCGACCGCGTCCTGCGCGCCGCAATGGTGGCGGTGAGCGGCGGTGCGGCTGGGCTGCAGTAACCGCGCCGGCTGGTGCGGCCTGCCGCCGGACTGGTTTGCGCGTGTGGTGATCAGCCCGAGGCCTGCGCCCGCACCGGAGCATTCAGTCCGCGCGCGATTGCGTCTATCGCCCGCATCGCGATTGACCGCGCCTGCACGGGCGGCCGCAGCATGCCCGACAGTTCCAGCACCAGCACGCCGTGCGTCGCGGTCCAGCACATGTGGGCGGCGTCCTCCACATCGCCATTGAACCGCCCCTGCGCCTGCGCCCGGCGCCAGCCCGCCGCCATCGTCGCGCGCGCGCGATGCATGGCGGCGCCCAGCTCGGGATAATGCTTCGCCGGCGGCTCGATGAACATCAGGCGATAGGCGTCGCGGTTGGCCATCGCCCATTCGAAATACGCTTCGCCCGGCTGGATCCAGTCGCTCGTGCTCAGCTTCGCCTCGGCCGCATCCATCGCATCCGCCAGCCGCCTGAAGGCGCGTGTGCGGACGGCAGCCAGAATCTCGTCCTTGTCCTTGAAATAGCGGTAAGGCGTCATCGACGAGACGCCCATGCCGGCCGCGAGGTCCCGCATGGTGACCGCCTGGAAGCCCTGCTGCGAGAATCTCATCTCCGCCACATCGCACATGCGGTCGCGGAAGGCGGCCTTGTCTGCTTCGGTCAGTGGCCTGGTCACAGCTGCGGTCCTGCGGTCAGCCCGGATGAGCCGGGCTCGATAAGTTGAGAATGTAACACAATTGCATCGAG
>CAIKXW010000148.1 GCA_903831485.1 uncultured Alphaproteobacteria bacterium
CCGATCACCACAAGGATGCGTACCAGACGGTCGCGCAATTCCAGCAGGTGGTCCATCAGGGGCGCGCGGCTGGCCTCGACCTCGTCAATGACGGGCTCGGGCGGCGTATCCGCTGCCTTCTTCGCTTTCTTCGACGGCTTGCTCATCAGGCAGTGGTGTCCTGCTTGACGGGCGTGGGGGCGGGCGCGGGCGGGCGGACTTCATCGTCGGGGATGATGTGGACGTGGTCGTCGTCAACGCCGTTGGCGGCTTCGCCATTTGCGGCCGTGAAGGTTCCGGGCGGGTGGCCTTCGAGGCGGAAATCCTCGCCGGTGTCGTAGCCGGGATGGTCAGCCGAGAGGCCAGCATAGGGCGCGGGATCGGGGCGCGCCACGCTGACGGCGGAGGCGGCGGCCGGGTGGGTCGGCGTGCGCTTGATCGGCTTTGGAAACTTGTCCGCCGAGCGGACAGTCATTGCGGGGGCGAATTCGGGTTCGGCCGTGGCGGCTGCTGCTGCGACAGCGGCGACGGGTGCGGCGCTGGCGGTGACGGGCGGAGGCGTTGCCGGCGTGGTTAGCTCGGTTCCGGCGGATGGCTGGCCCGGGGATGCCAGCGCAGCGGGCTTCGGCGGCTCCGGCTCTGCGAGTGCGGAGTTCACGTCGGCTTCCAACGCGCGCTTGTCTTCCTCGAAGCCGCGGCGGAGGTCGTCGATGCCGGTCATGTTCTTGAGGTCGGCGACTTCCTTGCGGAGTTCCTCCAGTTCGGCCTGGCGGCCAAGCTCGTCGAAGCCCTGTTTGAACTCGAACGCCATCGCGCGCATCTTGCCGGTGAAGCGACCGAACTTGCGCATCATGAGCGGCAGGTCCTTCGGGCCGATCACGATGATCGCCACGAGAACCAGCAGGATCATTTCCTCGAAGCCGACGCCTGGCATCATGGCGATGTCGCTCCTTCCGGAGAGAAGTCAGGGGCAGCCATTTCGGCGCCTCGGGGCCTGAACGATCAGACCTTCGACTTCTCTTTGTCCGGGGTGACGTTGATCGGTTCGTTGACCAGCGCGCCGGACGTGGTCTGGCTCGTGTCGACGTCCGGGTCCTTCATGCCCTTGCGAAAGCTTTTGATGCCCTTCGCAAAGTCGCTCATGATTCCTGAAATCTTGCCGCGACCGCCGAAGATCAGCAGGACGACAACCAGGAAGATGATAATCTCGACAGGACCAATGCGTCCCATGGTGTCCACTCCGTTGGCCGCCGGGGCGGCTTGTTCGTCGGGCGTGATGCCCAGCTTTATCCCACGCCCAATTCTATCCCACGCCAAGCAGGGCCATCAGCCCCAGAACCTTGAAGGGTCCCGGCGCAAACAGGACCAGCAAGGCTGATCCCACGAGGCCGAACTGAAGACCGGGCGGTGTTTCCTGCATCCGTTTACCTCGATGCCGGACCGCTGATCCTGCAACCCTTGTTCCGCTGTCTCACCGTAAAGTAACCCCTGCGGCGCCTTTGCGCAAACCCGGCCAGCAAGCGTTCACAGCAACGCGTTTTCGGCAGTCAGGGGCGGTCTTCGGCGCCTTCCAGGAAATCGGGCTGGAAATCGGCGTCTTCAAGCGGGTCCTCGCCGAGGAGTTCGCCGGTCTCGGGATCGCGCGGGGCGCCTGCAAACTCGAAGTCGCGGGGGATATCGGCGCTGAGGAGGCCTGCAGCCTTGAGGTCGTCCCTGCCCGGCAGGCTGTCGATGGCGTCGAGGCCGAAGTGGACGAGGAAGGCGTCTGTGGTTCCAAATGTCACAGGCCGGCCCGGCGTACGGCGGCGGCCACGGGGACGGATCCAGCCGGCCTCCATCAGGATGTCGAGCGTTCCAGTCGAGACGGCGACGCCGCGGACGTCTTCGATCTCGGGGCGGGTGACGGGCTGGCAGTAGGCGACGATGGCGAGGGTTTCGAGCGCGGCGCGCGACAGGGCGCGTGGTTGTTCGCGGGTCTCTTCGAACAGGAAGGCGAGATCGGGCGCGGTCTGGAAGCGCCACTTGCCGGCGAGTTCGACCAGCTGGACGCCGCGCGTGGCATAGGCGGCTTTCAGCTTGAGGAGCACGTCGCCGGCTTCGACGCCCGGGGGGAGCGCTTCGGTGAGGGTGGTGGCGTCGATCGGTTCGTTGGAGGCGAAGAGGATGGCTTCGGCGCGGCGGAGGGCGTCGGCGAGGCGTTCGGGGTCGGGGCCGTGCGGGGTGGCGCTTGGGGCGGCGTCAGGCAGCCCGTCCTCGTCCTTCGGGACGCCGCTGCGCGGCTCCTCAGGATGAGGACTAGTGGGCGCCTGTTCGGCCGGAGCTTTTGTTTTGCGCTGCTTCGCCAGCTTCGCCACCGCGTCGCGCATGGCTTGCAGGTCAGGCTTCTCCTCACCGCTCATTCGGCCGCCTTCAGGTCGTTCTGCACCTTGCGGACGTAGACGTCGGCGAAGAGCTGGTCCTGGCGGATGTCGACGGCGCGGTTCTTGGTGAGCTCAAGCGCGGCGGAAAAGAAGCTGGCGACTTCGGAGCGGCGGGGCGCGTCTTTCGAGGCTTCGTCCTCGGCGTGCATCAGCTGGATCGAGGCCCAGTCGATGAGGTCGGGCACGAGTTGCTCCAGCTTGCGGCGCGCCGAGTCGAGCGGCACGACGGGCTGGCGCGCGATGACGTGGGCGCGGAATTTCACCTTGCGCGTGTTGATGTCGCCGAACGCCTTGAGAATGTCGTGCAGCGTGCTGTTCCACAGCGGCTTGCGGATGATCTTGGCGAGCTGCGGATCGCCGCGCGCGAAGACATCGCGGCCGTCGAGATTGCCTTCGTAGAGATCGTTGACGGCGCGGCGCATGGCGTCGAGGCGGCGCAGGCGGAAGGCGAGACGGCCGGCGAGTTCGTCGGGGTCGGTCTCGTCCTCGGCCTTGCGCTCGGACGGGAGCAGCAGTTTCGATTTGAGGAAGGCGAGCCAGGCGGCCATCAGGAGATAGTCGGCGGCGAGGTCGATCCGCTTCTCGCGGGCCTCGTGGATCCATTTCAGGTACTGGTCGGCGAGCGCGAGGATCGAGACCTTCACGAGGTCGATCTTGTGGCGGCGCGCGAGGTCCAGCAGCAGGTGGAGCGGGCCTTCATAGCCGTCGAGGTCGACGGTGAATGCATCGCGGGCGTCGGCAGCCTCGGCGGCGGCCTGGGCCAGCATGTCCTCGTTTTCAACGGGAATGACGCTCATGGGATGGGACTAGACGAGGCGGGCGCGACGCACAACGGGCGACGGCGGTGTGGGTTCTCGCCGGGGGCGAGTTGAGCTGACTGCTCAAACCGACAGGCAGAGACAGTCGGGGGTAGACTCGCAGTGAGGCGGAGCGGTCAGGCTTTCGGCCCTGACCAGGACCATGACCAGAAATGCGGTGGCCGCAACAGCCACAACCAGCGTGCTCAAGAGCTGTCGCATCGGACGGCGACCTGCCGACGCAGGATACGATCGAACAGGCAAACCGGCAATGTGCATTGCAGGGACCAATACCGGGCTCCTCGGCCGACCGCGTGAACTTCTACCGGACCAGCATCAGCGCGCGTCGCAGGCAGTTGTCGTCTCAGGTTACCGCGCCCGACGGCAACACCTCAATCAACGCTTCCATCCGCGCCCTGCCCTCGGCCTTGTCGAATGGCTTCGGCTCGCGGATGGCGGCGTCCGCGATCTTGGCGCGGCGGAGGCTTTCGCTGGAAAGCTCCGGGCAGGCGTCGACGATTTCGGACATCTCTCTCAGCACCAGCTCCGGGTCGCGGAGGACCTTGCCCCAGGCGTCGAGGCCGGAGCAGTGGAGGACGACGTCGCAGCCGGCGTCCAGGGCGCGCGCTGCCCGGCTGGAAAGATCTCCGCCGAGGGCTTTCATGCCGAGGTCGTCGGTCATCAGGAGGCCGTCGAACCCGATCTCGCCGCGGATGATCGTCTCGATGATCTTCGGAGAGTGCGTGGCGGGCGTCGTCTCGTTGTCGAGGGCGGCGTAGGCGAGGTGGGCGGTCATGCCCATGGTGGCGTGGCGCACGGCGCGGAAGGGGGCGATGTCCTTTTCGACGTCAGCGCGCGAGGCGCGGACGACGGGCATGGTTTCGTGGCTGTCGACTTCGGCGCGGCCATGGCCGGGCATGTGCTTGATGACGCCGGAGACGCCGCCATCAGCGAGGCCCTTGAGGGCGGACTGCGCGAGATCAGCCACCTGCTCTGCCGTTTCACCGAGCGCGCGGTCGCCGACGATCTTGTCCATGTTCGGGTGCAGAAGATCGCAGCAAGGCGCGCAGTCGGCGCGGATGCCCATGGGTTCGAGTTCGGCAGCCATGAGGCGGTGGTGGAGCCAGACGGCTTCGCGGCCGAGTTCCTTGTCCTGATTGTAGAGCGCCAGCCAGGTTAGCGGCGCGGGGAAGTCCGGCCATTCCGGTGGCCGCAGGCGGCGCACGCGGCCGCCTTCCTGGTCGATGAAGATAAGGGTGTTGCGGCCGGTGGCCTGGCGGATGGCTTCGGTGAGAGCTGTGACCTGCGCAGGGTTTCCGCAGGAGCGACCCATGAGGATAATGCCCCACGGGTTCGCGCTGGCGAGAAGCTTTCGCTCTCCGTCCGTCAGCGTGTGGCCGGAGACGGATAGGATGCACGCGCGGGGAGCAGTCATCGAAAGGTCCGGGGCTATTTCAGCGCCGGATAGCAGTTGCCGCCCTTGGCCTTGAACGCCGTGCAGAAGGCAGCGGCGTCGGCTTTCGATGCGAACGATCCGACGCGCAGACGGTAGACGGTTTTGCCGTTGACGTCTGCCTGCTGGACGAACCTTTCGGCTCCGACAAGCAGTTCGGGCCAGGCCTTTGACATGCGCGCGAATTCGGCGTCGGCGGAGGCCGTGCTGGAGGTGGCGGCGATCTGGACGACATGGTCGCCATAGGCCGTGAATGCCGGGCGGTAGGCAGAGGGCGTCGTCGCGACGGGCGCTGGTGCTGGAGCGGCAGCGACGAGCTTGGCAGGCGCGGGCTTGGGCGGTTCGGCTTTCGGCGCTTCCACCTTGGCTGCGGGCGGCGTGACGGCGGCGGCCGGCGCCGGCGATTTCAGGCGCGCGGGCGGCGGCGCCGTGACCTTGGACGGCGGCGGGGCGGCGACAGCCTCGACAGGCGCGGTCGAGGCCGGACGTTCTTCCGCGAGCGAGTCGGTTGCCCCGCCATCGAGGCTGAGGGCTGGGCTGGATTCAGTCACCGTCGCCACCGGCTCGGCGATGACGGGGGCCGCTTCGATCATGCGCGGCGGCGTCTTGAACGCGCCCGCCGTGCTGAGTTCAGGTGTTACTTCAACATCGTCCGAGGCGAGACCGTCGCTGTAGGCGGTCCACACCACGACGCCGAAGACGGCGACGATGAGCAGCGCGCCGCCAAGAAGGAGCGGGCCGCGACGGCTGTCGTCGGCGCGCGGCGGGCGCGGGCCCTCGCGCAGCGGGGCATATTCGGATGCACGGCGGCCACTCGGCGCGGCGCGGCGGTCGCTCGCCTGGTCGCGGCGATCCGCGCTCTTCCGGCGATGGAAATCGGCGCGGCTGGCGAGGATGTCTGCCTCGTCCTCATCCACGGGCGGGAGGAAGTCGAGCTCGCGGTCATTTGCGGCGAGAGGCGGCTTGCGCTTCGCGCCAAAGACCATGCGGTCGAGATTGGGATTGTGATCAGGGTCTTCGGCCGGGCGGCCGGGGATCACCGAACGGGAATAGCGTGTCATGGCCGGGACCGGGTTGTTCAACCGGCGGACGTGCAGGGCCGCCAAGGCCGGAACCCTGCCGGACGAGGCTTAAGGAACCGCAAAGTTCCCGGCCGATTCCGGCCGGCTCAGGACGGCAGCGCGCCGATCAGGTCACGCGCGCTCAACGGTTTCGACAGGATGGCGCGGACGCCTACGCCGCCGAACCGGCTCTGCAGGAAATCCGGGCACTCGCTTGAAACAACAAGGACTTCCCGCCTGTTGACGACATTGCGGCGAACCCAGTTGAAGACGTCCACCCCATCCAGCCCGGGCAGCTGGTAGTCGAGCAGCAGCGCGCCATGGGTGGGGGCGCGGAAAAACAGGATGGCCTCGAAGCCATCGCGCGCCGTGTCGACGCTCCAGCCATTTGCCTGGAGCATCGTCCCCTTCACCTCGGCGGCGCGGGCATTGTCTTCGACGACCAGGGCTAAGCGATAACTCTAGCATCGCCGAATGTCTGGACCAGTCCGGGAATCAGAAACCGCTCGCTCCGAACCGCGCGGCGGAAAATCGCCGCGCCGCATGTTCGCACTGCCCACTCATGGGCCGGGGTACCAGCACGCGAGCTTACTTCTTGTCGGCGAGCAGTTTTGCCGCATTCATTGCAGCGGCCAAGGTAAGCGCTTGGCCCCCCATGTCCTTGCCTCCATTCGTGACGGCGAGCACGCCGGAACCTGAAGCAGGAAGTAGAGCAACAATCGCGAACCACGCCCCGTCCGATCCCTCATGATAATATACAGGGCCGGGAAGCCCGGCGATGCTGTCGCGCACGAACCAGCCCATTGAAACCGGGGCGCCAGTCGGAGGCGATTGCGTCACTGAATAGGTCTCGGGTTTCAGCAGGGCGCCCTTACCGCTCGCGCCCCTCAACTGATCCATGCAGAAGCGAGCCCAGTCATCGAGAGACAGATACATGTTTCCCGCGGGCGCGAAGAAGTCGGGGTTTACATCGCGAGGAACTGCGAGTCTTCCATGCCTATGGCCAGCGGGCTGTCCCATCGGGGGTGGTCCAAAGCCAGCCGAGGTCATTCCCAGGGGCGTGAATACCTCGTCTCGCATCAAGGATTCAAAAGTTTCCTTGCTTGCTGTCTCGGCCATAGAAGCCGCGATCAGGAACCCGGTGTTTGAATAGCTGAATCTGCCGGCGCGTCCGACGGGCGCGTCCTGCAACGCGCGAGCGATGTACGCCCTCCGCCGCTCGGACAAGCTGGCTGAGCTTTCGTCATAGAAGAGCGAATTGAGGGCTTTCTCGTCCCTGATGTTCTCCGGGATACCGGAAGTGTGGTTCAGCAATTGCCGCAGTGTAGTCGCCCGATACTCAGGCCGCACGTCGCCGGCCATATCCGGCAAGACGCCGCCGATCGTGGACTCCCAGGAGAGGACGCCCCGGTCCACAAGCCGAGCGATCATCACGGCCGTCATCGCCTTGCCATCAGAGCCGATATTCCAGACATCGCTTCGAGAAACGGGTGTGGGGTCACTCAGGCTGCGCACCCCATATACGGCTGCGCCGACGATTCCGTAGTCCTGAATGATCAGTAGCCCCGCCCCAGGGGCTTTCTTTCCTGCGGCAGCCTTGGAAAGGATCGCATCGAGGTCATCTGCGAAGCCGGGCGCCGCGAAGACGCCGGTGAAAATCGCGAGCAGGACCGCCAATCGTGAGAGCATTCACGCCTCCCCAGTTTACCGAGCTGGGATGTCTGCTCGCCAATGTGTCGTCTCTGGGGCGCGGGTTTCAGCGCTCTCTGGTAAACCGCGACGCACCATGATGCTGGATCCGGGGCAGTTCCGCCATCGCGCAGTTCAACCAGCGTGAAGGCGACGCGTTCGAACGCTCGATCGAGATGGCGCTGCGCCTCAACCCGAAAAATTCCGGGATCCTTGCCTACGCCGCGCACATGCCGATGCTGAGGGATGGGTCGGAGCGCGCGCTGGAACTGGCGGAAAAGGCCATCGCCATGAACCCCGGCCATCCGCCCTGGTATTGCGGGCCGCTGGCGAACTACTACCTGCTCAAGGGCGATAGGCAGAAAGCGCTGGAGTCGATCTGTGCGACATATCCCGATACACGCACCCGCAAGAATGAGATCGTGGAATCGCAGCGCACGCCGCCGAAGATCGTCGCGCTGGTATTCGGGGAGTGAGGCTCACACCCACCGTTCGAGATTGAACAGGCGGCGGTGTTCGTCGATGGCGTAGGTGTCGGTCATGCCGGCGATGTAGTCGCAGACGACGCGGGCGCGGCGCGTCATGTCGGCGCCGGGGGCGGCGGCGCGCGTGCTCCAGGGCGGCGGGAGCGTGTCGGGCTCGGCGAGGAAGAGCGTGAACAGCTCGCTGACGATGCGCCGAGCCTGGCTCATCATGCGGTTGACCTTGTGATGACGGTACATGCGCTGGAACAGGAGGGCGCGCAGCGGCTTCTGGCGTTCGGCGATATCGTCGGAGAAAGCGGCGAGCGGGCGCGACAGCGCCCTCACCTCCTCCACCGAGCGCGGATTCTCGGCGGCGGCGCGGCGGTGGAATTCGGCGATGAGATCGCCCAGCCAGACGCCGATCAGGCGGCGCACGGATTCCGAAATCAGGCGGTCGCGCTCGATGTCTGGATACTGCTTCATCACCGCGCGGAAAACGTCGCCGGCCAGGGGCACATCCATCAATTCGTCGATGGTGAAGAGGCCGGCGCGCAGCCCGTCCTGCACATCGTGATTGTTGTAGGCAATGTCATCGGCCAGCGCCGCGACCTGCGCCTCGGGCCCCGCGAAGGTGTGGAGGCCGAGAGACTGCAGCGCGTCGTAGTCGCGGAAGGCGGTCGGCAGGCTGTCGATGCCGGTCTGGGGGGTCACGAGGGGACCGTTGTGCTTGATGACGCCTTCGAGGGTTTCCCAGGTGAGGTTGAGACCGTCGAACTGCGGATAGCGCTGCTCCAGCTTTGTGAGAACACGGAGCGCCTGTGCGTTGTGGTCGAAACCGCCATAGGGCGCCATGGCGGTGTTCAGCGCCGTCTCGCCGGCATGGCCGAAGGGCGGATGTCCGATGTCGTGGGCGAGCGACAGCGTCTCTGCGAGATCCTCGTCGAGACCGAGCACGCGCGCGGCTGTGCGCGCGATCTGGGCGACCTCGAGGGAATGGGTGAGCCGGGTGCGGTAATGATCGCCCTCATGAGCGACGAACACCTGCGTCTTCTGCTTCAGGCGTCGGAAGGCGTCGGCATGGATGATCCGGTCGCGATCGCGCTGGAAATCCGTCCGCGTGGCGCTCGGCGGCTCGGCATGGAGGCGGCCCCGCGACCGGTCCGGATCGCTGGCAAAGATCGCCCGTGGCGGCGGGGAGAATGGTTTGGCCATGGAGGCGCCTTCCATATACAGTCCGGAGTTCATATCTGAATCGTCTGAAACACCTAAGCAGGGCGGCTATGCCAGATACTGCGACAACATCGCCAGAGGTCACCCTCTCCGCCTCTGCGGCGCGGCGCATCGCGAAGATCGTCCTCGGGCAGCCGGAAGGGACGATGCTGCGCGTCGAGGTGATCGGCGGGGGCTGTTCGGGGTTTTCCTACCGGTTCGGGTTCGCGGAAAAGGCGAATGCGGATGACCGGGTGATCGAGCGGGATGGCGTGAAGGCGGTGGTGGACGAAGCCAGCCTGCCCTTCCTGGCGGGATCGGAGATCGACTTCGTCGACGAGATCATCGGCGCGTCATTCCGGATCCATAATCCGAATGCGACGTCAGGCTGCGGTTGCGGCACAAGCTTCTCGGTCTGAGGCGGATTGGCTGTCGCGCGTCCTGTACGCGACTCAATTCGAGATGAAGCACCCTGCGCGCTACGGCCGGGACGACCTGCCAGATAGCGACGTCGCGAACCAGATACTGCTCTAGCGGAACTGCCTAGTCCCGATCGCGCTGGCCGCCACGGTTGTTGCCTCGGCTACGTTCGCGGTCGCCGTCGTTGTCATCGTTGTTGCGCGGACCGGTGCGCTGCTTGCCGCGCTGCGGGCGATCATTGTCGTTATTGCTGCGCTGCTCTGGTTGTGCGCGCGGCGCTTGCGGCGGAGGCGGCGCCGGTGCGGCGCGCTGCTCTTCCTGTTGCTGGCCGCGGAAGAGTGGCGGGGACCCGCCGCCCTCGCCGCGATTGTCGGTGCGGGCGCGGTCGTCGTTGCGGCGGTCGCCATCGCCCCTGCCGCGGTTGTCGTCATTGCCACGTTCGCGCTTGCGATCATTGCCGCCGCGCGGGACGCCATCGAGCTGAGGCGGCGCAGGGTTCGCGCGCGGCGCGGCCTGTCCGCTGAAGAGCGGAGGCGGATTGTAGCGATTGCCGCCTTCGTTGCGCGCGCGGTCATCGTTTCGGCCACGGTCGTCATTTCGACTGCGGTCTTCATCGCGATCATTGTTGTTGCGTCCGCGATTGCGGTCGCCGTCGCGATTCTGGTTCCAGTCGCGATTGCCGCCCTGCTGGCCTGCGAACAGCGGCGGGTAGGTGTTGCGATCACGATCGCGGTCGTTCCAGTCACGGCCGCCATTGTGGTTGCGGCGGTCGACATAGCGATGGTGCTTGCCGCCATTCCAGTAGTCGCGGCGGAAGTGGCGGTTGTGGTCGCGGATGTAGGGGCCGTTCAGGATCGACTGGTACCAGAAGAACCCGTCCAGATCCCAGTAGCCGCCATGCACCGTCCCGTAGTGGTTGTCATAGTATGCGTCGTGCCAGACGCTGGACCCGTACGACCCGCCATAGCCGTAGCCATCGTCGTATCCGTAGCCATCGTCATAGCCGTAGCCGGTGTTGTAACCGTAATCGCTGTAGCCGTAGTCGCCGTACCCGTACCCATAGGTCGAACACGCGCTGAGACCTGCGAAGGCCAGGGGAAGAGCCACAAGGGCGAAACGCTTTTTCATGCAGATCATTTTGCCTACGCAACCTGAACACAGCACAACGAACCGTTGTGGGACTGCCATTCGTTTCGCGCATGTGTGCAATCAGGCCGGGCCGACAGGCGCCAGCTCTAATTCAGCGGGCGCGCCGTCGCGCTTGCCGCCCAGCGTATCCTTGCCGGTGCTGGCTGAAATCTAAGCCTGACCCTGTCTCGGCGGGTGAGTCTCGTCCCTGGGCGGCGCCGGCAATTCAGGCAGGTCGGGCAACGTGATCTGGCGCGGACGCATGAGCCTGAAGACGGCCATCAGGGCTAACGTAACGACAGCGACGGCGATCAGCGCTGCGATCATCTGCTGGGTCATGGGTCCCTCTCGATTCCGCTACCCCAGATGCGAAGGTCGCCGCTTGCCATGAGGGGGGTCAAGCGAACAAATGGTCATGTTGCCGGCCATGATTGCGCCGTGATCCACGCCTGCACAAACGGGGTTTACGCATGACAGTCACAGAAGCCGTTCGACAGCGCATTTCCACTCGGGCGTTTCTCGACGATCCGATTCCGCAGGATGCACTTGCCGACCTGCTGCAGACGGCGCAGCGCTCGCCTTCGGGCGGCAACCTGCAGCCGTGGAAGGTGATCGCGGTGACGGGCGCGGCGAAGGACGAGATCATCGCGATGGCGCAACGCGTTCTGGCGTCGGACCCGATGGGCCCGGTGCCGGGCGACAGGCCGGTCTATCCCGACCTCACCGTGATCGATCAGGTCTACAACGAGCGGCGCAAGCGCGTGGGCGAGATGATGTACGACAAGATCGGCATCCCGAAGGAGGATCGCGCGGGGCGCATGCTCTGGTTCGCCAACAATTATCGCTTCTTCGGCGCCCCCGTCGGGCTGTTCATGATCATCGACACGCGCATGGGCCACGGACAGTGGGCGCACATGGGCATGTACATGCAGACCATCGCCCTGCTCGCCGAGGAGCGCGGCTGGGGCACGTGCATGCAGGAATGCTGGGCGCGGTTGCGCGTGGAGCTGCACGCGCATTTCGGGCTGGACGAGAACCACATGGTCTATTCGGGCATGGCGATCGGCGTGCCTGACCCGAACAATCCGGTGAACGACATCTACGCCGACCGCGCGCCGCAACATGAGGTGGTGGAGTTCAGGGGGTTCTGACCGCTCTCACGATGCTACAGACTGATGAGATCGAGCAGTTCATTCACGACGGCCTCGTGAAGGTTGAAGGTGCGTTTTCGCGGGAAGCGGCGGCAGCTTGCCGGGAAATACTGTGGCGCGATCTGCAGCTGTCGCCGAACAGGCCGGAAGGATGGACGCAGCCCGTGATGCGGCTAGGCATGTACGGGCATCCGCCGTTTCGCGAGGCGCTTGGCTCTCAACGGCTGCATGGCGTGCTGGACCAGCTTGCGGGCGAAGGGCGGTGGGTGACGCCTGCGGCGCTGGGCGCGATGGTCGTGCGCTTTCCTGCGAAGGACAAGCCGTGGGACGATGGCTGGCATATCGATGCGAGTTTTCCGCCGCCGGACGATCCTTCATCGCAGGACTACTTCCAGTGGCGCGTGAACTTCGCCTCGCGCGGCCGGTCGATGCTGATGCTGTTCCTGCTCTCGGATTGCGGGCCGGACGATGCGCCAACACGCGTGAGGGTGGGCTCGCATGTGCCGACGGCGCGGCAGTTGTTGAATCACGGCGAAGCGGGGGTCTCGTTGGCGGACCTTGCGTGCGAAGGGTTCAACAGCAGCGCAGACTGCGAGATTGCGCTGGCGACGGGCGAGGCTGGGACTGTGTGGTTGCTGCATCCATTCACCGTGCATGCGGCGCAGGCCCACCATGGCAGGACGGCGCGATTTCTCGCACAGCCGGGGCTTGGCTGGCGCGATGGTCCGGATCTTGAGCACGGCCCTTCGTCGGTAGAGCGCGCGATACGAACAGCGCTGGGGCGCTAGCCGTCAACCACGCCCATCTTGCGGATGCCTTCACGCTGCGCGGCGGCCATCACGTGGGCCACGTTGCCATAGGCTGCCCTGCCATCCGGACGAATGTGGATTTCGGCCGGCATCGACTTGCGGGCTTCGGCGGCGAGGCGTTGGCGAAGTTCCTCGCGCTGAACCGGCTCGCCGTTCCAGCTTATGCCGCCATCGAACGCGACCGAGATGGTGACTGGCCCCAGTTGATGATCAGGAAAGATGCAGTCGGGACACGGAAGGGGCGTTTCGAGCTTCACGGCGTGGCGCTGCGGCGGCAGCGTGACGATCATCATGATGAGCAGGACGAGCATTACGTCGATCAGCGGCGTGGTGTTGATTTCGGACACAGGTTCGCCTTCGCGGGCGTCGCCCACATTCATGGCCATGACAGCCTCCTCGATCTGATGTCTGGCGCCCCGTACCGACCGTTGCGTGTATTACATATGTAATCCGCGACTCGTCGTCAGGCAAGCGCTTTCGTTTCCCGCGGATCGGGCTATCAAGGGGCGCTTGTGGAGAGGGGCGTTAGTATGCGTCGTGGCCTGATTGGGATGGCTTTGCTGCTGGCGGTTGCGTGCGAAGCTGTTCCAGTGGAGCCCGCAATCGCGTGGACGCCAACGCAAATCGCCGACACGGTTCTGACGCCAGCCTGGGCCGAACGCGCGCCGACGGCGCAGGACATCATGAAGGTTTATCCGATGAGGGCGCTGAGCGAGGCGGTTGGAGGCATCGCCTATCTCAATTGCACGGTGAAGGAGACGCGGGCGCTTGATTGCATAGAGGGATCAGAGACGCCGGCCGGCTATGGCTTCTCTTCGGCTGCGCTGCGGGTGTCGCGTCTGTTCGTCGTGCGGGAGGACTATCCAGGTGTCGCGCCCGGCATGGCGGTTCGGCTGCCTGTGCGGTTCGAGGTGGAGTGACGGCATGAGAATCGCGACCTGGAACGTCAACTCGGTGAATGCACGGTTGCCGACCGTGCTGGAGTTGCTGGCCGCCTGCCCGGCTGATGTCTGGTGCCTGCAGGAGATCAAGTGCGTCGACGAGAAGTTCCCGCGCGCGGAGATCGAGGCGCTGGGCTTCAAATGCGCGGTGTTCGGACAGAAGACCTATAACGGAGTTGCAATCCTCTCGAAGCATCCGATCTCGGACGCGGTGCGTGGACTGCCGGGCGAGGCTGAAGACGAGCAGAGCCGGTATCTTGAGGTGCTGGTTGAAGCGCCGCGCCCGGTGCGCGTTGCGACGATCTACCTGCCCAACGGCAATCCGCGGCCGGGACCGAAATACGACTACAAGCTGCGGTGGATGGATCGGCTGAATGCGCGGGCCAAGGAATTGCTCGCGCTGGAGGAGCCTGTCGTGCTGGCGGGCGACTTCAACTGCATCCCGCGCGACGAGGATTGCTGGGATCCGAAAGTATGGGGCGACGATGCGCTCGCCTGGCCCGAAACGCGCGACCGTTTCCGGGAGCTGCAGTGGATGGGCTATGCCGACGCCTTCATGGCGTGCGATGGACGCATCCAGAAATACACGTTCTGGGACTATCAGGCCGGCGCGTGGCAGAAGGACTGGGGCATTCGCATCGATCACCTGATGTGCTCGCCCCAGGCTGCCGACAGGCTGAAGTCGATCTCCATCCACCGCATGGCGCGGGCGATGGAAAAGCCGTCCGACCATGTGCCCGTGCTGGCGACGTTTGCGGATTGAGGGACACTGATGGCTGACGTCTTCCTCTCATATTCGAGCCGGGACCGCGCAGCGGCGGAGCGCGTGCAGGAGGCGCTAACCGCACGCGGCATCGACGTGTTCTGGGACCAGGCGACGCCGCCGGGGCAGGACTGGGATACCTGGATCCGCTCCAAGCTCGCCAGCTGCAAGGTGGCGATCGTGCTGTGGTCGCGCGACAGCGTGAAGAGCGACAATGTCCGCCACGAGGCGCTGGTGGCGCGCAAGGCGAAGAAGCTGCTGCCGGCGATGATCGATTCCATCGAGGCGGAAGACCTGCCGATGGGGCTTTATGTCGTGCAGGCCACCAACATGACCGACTGGCGCAATCCGGACAGCGCGGGACTCGCGCGGCTGGTCGCAGAGGTCGAGAACCGTGTCGGCAAGCGGACGCCGGGCGCGATCCAGACGGCCAGCAGCCAGCCGCAGCGTAGGATCAACTGGGTGGGCGTGGCGGTAGGCGTCGTGCTGGTGGCGGCGGCGACCGGGCTGACGCAGTGGATCTATTCGCCGAAGACGTCGCCCGTATCGCCGGGGCTGGCCAGCCTGCCGTGCGCCAATGGCCTGCCGCGCATAAGCGGGACAGGCGAATGCCCGACGATTGGTCCAGCCTTCGATCCGGCTCGGGTGCTGACGGCGCCTTCCGTCTCATGCCTTGACGGATCGACGGCGGTTGGTGGCGTGTGCGCCAACGGCGCCCAGCCGATTCCGGCGGCGCCGGTTCTCGGCGGCAGCGATGCGGGGTTCGTGACGCATATCGTGGGCCGATGGCACTGGGACGGGCTAGCGTGCGAGCTGGGGCAGAATGTGACACGCGAGAACGGACGTCTTGTGTTCACGACGGCGGACAACCCGGACAGCCGCTATGTCCACGAGATCGACACCGAAACGGGACAAGAAATCCGAACGCGTGTCCTCGAGCCGCAAGGAGCGTCCGGGCATCAATATGTGCTGACGCCGGAGTATTTCGCGACGTCGGATGCGCGGAATTTCAACCTGGTCGTGCAGAACGCAACGACTGGTACACGGGACGTCTGGTCGCCTTGCTGACCGCAAGGATTTTTGCGCCCGCCCCAATCTCGCCGCAAAATTTCCCCGCATTGCCGCTTTCCGAACGATCCATCGCCCCCTGGGCTGCGTAAGCAGGATCATTCTCTCCCCCGAGAATCACCCTTTGGTCCCCGCCGGCTCAGCCAGCGGGGACTTTTCTTTTGCGGTATCAAGGATCAGTGCGCCTTCTGGTGGCCGGTCAGCCAGTCCATGAAGGCCAGCAGCACGCCGGAGA
>CAIKXW010000149.1 GCA_903831485.1 uncultured Alphaproteobacteria bacterium
AGGCTCGCCGCCTATGCCGGCCCCTCACCGTCCCGCACCTTCCTGTTCGCCGAAGGCGGAGGCGACACGCTCACGATCCGCGCGGTCAGCGCCGAGCCAGACGCGACGCTGGTCTTCACCCTGTTCGACGGCGAACGCGACGGCTGCGATTGATCGAATTTCATCGATTTCGTTCCCGCGATTCTAACCATCGTTCGCTAATCTCCGCGGCAATCCCCTGCCCGGATTCCTCCCATGACCAACACCTCCGGCATCATAGCCCTCGTCGGCGACGCGCCTCACGCGTGGACGATGGTCAACGCCCTGCGCAAGCGCTTTGGCGACTTCCCCGTGATCGTCGAACGCGGCGAGACGGCCTCGGCCTTCTGGGCCCGCCGGAAGAAGAAGCTCGGCGCCGCCGCCGTCTATTCGATGAAGGCTGCGCAACTTGCTGCGAAAGCGACGAAGCCCCTCTCGCGCGGGCGGCTCTCGGCGCTGAAGGCGGAATGCGATACGACGCCGGTCGAAGGCGACCTGCGCATCGATGTCGACAATCTCAACGCCGAAGACGCCCTCGCCCACATCCGCACGCTCACTCCGCGCGCCGTCTTCGTCGCCTCGACAGGCATGCTGCGTCGGCCTCTGCTCGAAGCCTGCGCCTGTCCGGTGGTGAACTATCATTCCGGCGTGAACCCCGCCTATCGCGGCATCAATGGCGGCTACTTCGCGCTCGCCAACGGCGAGCCCGAGCATTTCGGCGTCACCCTTCACCTTGTCGACCTCGGCGTCGACACCGGCCCTATCCTCGCAACCAACCGCATCCCTGTCGCCGCCAACGACAACATGCAGACCTACATGACGCTGATGGCGGCGAAGTCTCAGGATCTCGTCGTCGAGACGATGGCGCGCGTGCTGTCCGGCGAGGCAAAGCCCTTGCCGCCCAGCACGCTGCCGTCGAACCAGTACTACGCGCCAACCTTCGGCCAATACCTGGCCAGCGGTCTCACGCGCGGCGTCTGGTAGGCGTCAGGCGCCGTAGGCCAGTTCCACCAGATACGACTCCAGCGTCACTGTCTCGCCTGCGTTGCCTTGCTTACCGCTGATCACCACATCCTGCGCCACAGACGTGTCGACAGCGCCAGTCGCCGGCGATCCCGTGTTCGTTGCAATGGCGATTGCGATGCCGGCGGCGCCGGAGACCTGCCAGGCTTGTGAGTTCCGGTTCTGGATGATGCGCTGCGTCATCTGCGAAGCATTCGTCGAATTCGCGCAGTTCATGCTATTCCGCGACCCGTTTTGTCAGGTCGAATTCGACGCGGAAGAAGCGCTCCGGCCTGCGCAGCTCATAGGCGAACACCGTCTCCGTCGCTTCCATCGCCCACACATTGGTGACCGAGGCCGGATTGCCCTTTGTCTCGAACAGCGTCTTCGAGAACTGGTCCGCCGGAAATTCCTGGCGCGTCTCGCTGCCCGCGTCGGCGGTGTCGCCGCCATACTGTGACAGCTCATCTTCAGTGCCGTCTTCATGGCGGTGGTCATGCTTCAGCCGCAGGCCGTCGGACGTGCGCGTCACCACCCAGGTCCGCGACGTGTCCGCACCGACCGCGAACGGAATGCGGACCTCCGTGGGCGAACACTCCGCCACCCGCATCACCAGCGGCTCGCTCGCCATGTCCGCATCGGCCGCATCCGTTGAAACCATCTTTCCCGC
>CAIKXW010000150.1 GCA_903831485.1 uncultured Alphaproteobacteria bacterium
CCCTTCATCGATGGCGGAAGCGCGATAGGCGTAGAACTCGCGCAGCATCTTCTCGCGGTTGGAGGCGACTGTTTCCAGCGTCGCGATGGACGAGGTGAAGTGGCGGCGCACCGTATCCTGATAGCTCATGTCCGAGCCGTCTGAGCGGTGTGCGAGAAGCCCGCGCGCCGACGCCTGCTCATAGGTCGTGCCGATCGAGCCATGGAACAGCGGCCAAGCAGCACCGTAGCCCGGATAGAAGGCGTCATAAACTTCGCGGGTGAAGTAGGAGAAACCGAACTGGTCGAACCAGCGCGCGTTGTTACGGCCGATCAGCTTGAGCGCGTCGCGCTGGGTCTGCGTGATGTCGGGGTTGTAGGGGTCGGCTTCGGGCGAGAAGAAGTAAGTCGAGTCTGACCCCATCTCGTGCAGGTCGACGAAGACGAGCGGAAACCACTTCTGGTAGATCGCGACGCGGCCGCGCGTCTCGGGCTGGGTCAGCGAGATCCAGTCCCGGTTCATGTCGAAAAGGTAGTGGTTGGTGCGGCCGCCGGGCCAGGGCTGGTTGCGCTCGGCCGCGATCCGGCTTCCGGAGGGAGCAAGTCCCGTGGTGTCGTAGAAGCCATTGACGAAACGGTCGCGTCCGTCCGGGTTCTGGACTGGATCGATGAAGACAATCGTGTTGTTGAGGATGTTCTGGACGGTGGGGTCGTTGCGGGCGGCGAGAATATGATAGGCCGTCATCATCGCGGCGTCAGATGAGGAGATCTCGTCGCCATGGACGCCGTGGCCCAGCCACACCGAGCCCGGTGCGCGGGCGATGATTGCGTTGGCGGCGGCTTGCGACGTGCGGCGCGGGTCAGCGAGGGCCTTCATGTCGGTGGAGAAGGCGTCGAGTTGTGAGATGCGTTCGGGCGAGCCGATGGCGACGTAGACCAGCTCCCGGCCCTGCCAGCTTTTTGCGTACGGTGTGACGACGATGCGGCCGGGGGCGGCCTGCTGAAGGGCGCGGAAATAGCGGATGACGTCGGCGGCCGGCGTGATGCGCTCGCCGGACGGCTTGCCCAGCACGCTCTCGATCGTCGGAATGGCTAAGTCGTAGGTGACGCCGGGCAGGAAGCTCTGCGCCTGCGCTGCGCCATGGGTCGCGAGGCCCAGAACGAGAGCTGGAATGACCGCAGCCACGAAACGCAGAAAACGCATGAGTGAATCCTCTCGGCCTGAGTACATATCGCACACGTCAGGCCAATGTCAGCGTCAGTCGCCTAAGCGGGGAGTGATACGGGAGTCCCTGCCGCCAGTTACGGCAGGAGCCCGCCGGGCGGCTCATAGTGAACGCCTGCGCCAGGCCCGAGCGGGAGGTCGAGGAAGACCCAGCCTGCCGTCATCAGCATGCCAGCCACCATGAAGGTGAGTGCGTAGGGCAGCATGAGCGCCAGAAGCGAGCCGACGCCGAACGTCGTGTCCCACCGCCGCGCGAACACCAGGATCAGCGGGAAGTAGGACATCAGCGGCGTCATGATGTTCGTGTAGCTGTCGCCCATGCGGTAGGCCGCCGTCGTCATCTCCGGTGAAATGCCAAGCAGCATGAACATCGGTACGACGACGGGCGCGAGCGCGCTCCACTTCGCCGAAGCAGAACCGATGAACAGGTCGAGGAAGGATGAGAAGGCCAGCACGCTGACGAGCAGCACAGGCGCGGGCAGGCTGATCGCCTTGAGGATTTCCGCGCCGTTGATGGCGGCGATCGGCCCAAGGCGGGACCAGTTGAACATCGCCACGAAGTGCGCCGCGAAGAGGGCGAAGACGATGTAGGGCGCCATGGAGCGGATGCCGTCGATCATGCGGTCGATCACGTCGCGCGTGTTCTTGACCACGCCGATCGCAATGCCGAATGCGATGCCGCAACCGAGGAAGAGCAGCATGAATGCGGCAATGAGCGCAGTGTAGAAGGGCTGGAGCTGGGCCGGGCCTTCGGCGGTCTCGTCGATCAGCGGGGTGTAGCCGGGCCACAGGCACATGGCGGCGAAGAAGCCGACCACGACGAGCGCCACCACACCCGCCCAGGCGAGGCCTCGCTTCTCAGCGGGCGTAACGGCCGACTTGGCGAGTTCTGCCTTCAGTGCGTCGTCCGCCTGTCCGCCCCATTTGCCGAGGCGCGGTTCGACGACCTTGTCGGTGATGAACCAGATGATCGGCGTGAAGACAACCACGATGCCGAGGATGAACCACCAGTTGCCCAGCGGGTTCATGCGCCACGTCGGGTCGATGATTTGCGCTGCTTCCTCGGTGAAGCCGAACAGCAGGACGTCGATCTGGCCCGGCGTGATGTTGCCGGCATAGCCGCCCGAGACGGCGGCGAAGGCTGCGGCGAGGCCGACCAGCGGGTGGCGGCCCACCGCCGCGTAAAGCAAGGCGGCAAGCGGGATAAAGACGACGTAGGCAGCGTCGGATGCGTGATGGGACATCATGCCGATGATGCAGACCAGCGGGGTCAGGATCGCGCGCGGCGCATCGCGCAGGCTGCCGCGGATGAGGGCGCTGAACAGGCCGACGCGCTCGGCGACGCCGGCGCCGAACATTACGAGCAGGACGAGGCCCAGTGGCGCAAAGCCGGTGAGCGTGCGCGGCATCTCGGTCAGGAGGCGGGACATGTTCGCCTCGGAGAACAGGCTCTCGGCGCGGTAGGTGAGGACGCCGTTCTCGAGCGTGGCGTATTGCGGGGCGGTGTCTCCCGGATAGCCGAGCGAAGCGGACCAGCCTTGCGCGGCGCCGATGGCCGAGAGGATCATCAGGAGGCCGATCAGCCAGACGAAGATCATGATGGGGTCGGGCAGGAAGTTTCCGACCTTCTCGACAAAGCCGAGGAAGCCCTTCTGGCGCTGGACTTCAGGCGAAAGGTTGGGGGCGGCGTCGCTCATGCGGCGTCTCCTGCTTGGTTAAACAGGAGACGAAGTTCGCCGGCCCTGCGTTGCAACAATCATGTCGGCAGGGCTGCGCCGCTGCAACCGGGAAGCAGCGCGATTGTCGTCGATGTTATCGCACTGGCCACACTGCAGTCAGCGCCGGCTGGGTGTAACGCTCGGTACGCGGATCTCCCGCCAAGGATCTCAGTCGTCGACCGGCGCGTGGTCTTCCTCGTCTTCGGCGGCGTGGGCCCGGTTGATGGCCGCCAGCGTCTTCTTGTCGAGCTTGGAACCGTCGAGGAACACCTTGGCGTCGTGAACATCCTGCACGGCGCTCATAGGCACGGTGAAATCGCCTGCATTCTCGATGTAGATGATCAGGACGCTTTTGTTCACGGCGCGCACGGCGCCGAAGGCGACCTCCCCGTCATGCAGGAAGACGGGGTGCTCAATGCGGATCGGTTCAGCCATGGCGGCGCTCCTCTTTGCAGAGGAAGTAGAGCGTTCGCCGGGCGGAGCTAGTTCTTCGCGCCGATGAGCTCGTCGATGGTGCGGCGCGCGATGACCATGGCCTGCACTTCGCCGGCGCCCTCGAAGATGTTGAGGATGCGGGCGTCGCAGAGGACGCGGCTGATGGGATACTCAAGCGCGAAGCCGTTGCCGCCGTGGACCTGCAGCGCGTTGTCGGCGGCGGCCCAGGCGATGCGGGCGGCCAGCATCTTGGCGAGGCCGGCTTCGAGGTCGCAGCGTTTGCCTTCGTCCTTCTGACGCGCAGAGAAGTAGGTGAGCTGGCGGACGCCGATCAGTTCGGCGGCCATCATCACAAGCTTGTCGCTCGTGCGCGGGAAGTCGAAGATCTGCCGGCCGAACTGGGTTCGATCGAGCGAATACCTGAGGCCAAGCTCGAGCGCGTTCTGCGCGACGCCGATGGCGCGCGCTGCGGTCTGGATGCGGGCGCCTTCGAAAGTGGCCATCAGGTGCTTGAAGCCCTGGCCCTCGACTTCGCCGAGCAGATTCTCGGCCGGCACTTCGAAGCCGTCGAAGCCAAGTTCGTATTCCTTCATGCCGCGATAGCCGAGCACTTCGATCTCGCCGCCCGTCATGCCGTTTGCGGGGAAGGGGTTGTCATCGGTGCCGCGCGGCTTCTCGCACAGGAACATCGACAGGCCGGAGAAATTGTTGGTGTCCGGGATGGAGCGGGCGAGGACCGTCATCAGGTCGGCGCGGGCGGCGTGGGTGATCCAGGTCTTGTTGCCGGTGATCTTCCAGTTGGCGCCGTCCTTCGTCGCGCGAGTTCGCAGCGAGCCGAGATCCGAGCCGGTGTTCGGTTCGGTAAACACGGCGGTCGGCAGGATTTCGCCGGACGCGATGCCGGGGAGATACTTCTCCTGCTGGGCGCGCGTGCCGCCCACGAGCAGAAGTTCGGCCGCGATCTCCGAGCGCGTGCCGAGCGAGCCGACGCCGATATAGGCGCGCGAGAGCTCTTCGGAGACGACACACATCGCCGTCTTGCCGAGACCGAGGCCGCCGAACTCTTCAGGGATGGTGAGGCCGAACACGCCCATCTCGCCCATCTGCTTGACGACGCTGTCAGGGATGAGTTCGTCCTTGAGATGCCATTCGTGAGCGTAGGGTTCGACGACTGCCTTGCCGAAGGCGCGGAACTGGTCGCGGATCTGTTCGAAG
>CAIKXW010000151.1 GCA_903831485.1 uncultured Alphaproteobacteria bacterium
CGCTGCCTTCTCGAGCACAGGCTTCAGCTTGGCGTAGGCTGGCGTGTTGTAGAAAAACTGCGCGCCTGCCGGAGACTCGTATGTAAGGTTTTCCTTCAGGCCGGAGTTCATCTCGAGCAGGTGGCGGACGGTGATCGCGGCCTCCTGTTCGGGCGAGGCTTTCGACCATCCTGCGCCAATGTAGGACGCGACCGACTTCTCGATATCGATCAGTCCCCTGTCCACCCCGACGCCGACTAGGAAGGCGATCAGGCTTTTCTGCTGCGAGGCAACGTCCTCGCGCAACGCGCCGCCTGCCTGCTTGCCATGCACGAAGTTGGCGCGGAAGGTCTGAGAGGCGGGATCGTCGGGCAGCGGCCAATAGTGTTCGGCGATCGTCTTGCCGTCCTGGATGATCAGGAAGCCAGTGGTCTTCTGCGACTGGACGTAAGACGCGACGTCGGCGATTGCCGCTGTGTTCCAGTTCGTCGCAGAGGTCATTGTCTGCGGTTCGCCCGAAGTCGGGCCGGCCGTGCATGATACGAGCGCTATGGTCGCCGCGATCACCGCTGTCCTGAACATCCGCGCCTCCATTGTCTTCGTGCAGGCTAGCGGAGCGTGGCGCGGAGTGGAAGGGCTCAGGTTTTCTTCAGGCCCGCAGGCATGGCGATACGATAGAAGCACGAACGGCGGCCAGTGTGGCAGGCGGCGCCTGTCTGGCGAACCTTGAGGAGCACCGCGTCCTGGTCGCAATCGACGCGGATTTCAGCGACATGCTGTTCGTGGCCTGACGTATCGCCCTTGCGCCAGAGCGCCTTGCGCGAGCGCGACCAGTAGACTGCGCGGCTGGTGTCGATGGTCAGCTGCAGCGCCTCTGCATTCATCCACGCCAGCATCAGGACCTCGCCGGTATCTGCGTCCTGCGCGATGGCCGCGACGAGGCCGTCGGCGTCGAACTTCGGACGCAGCTCGATCGTCTCGTCCTGTTGCGAGCCTGAGAGGGGTGAGGCGTAGGTCATGGCTTGAAGAACAGGATCGTCATTTCGGCAAGCACGGGTTGCGCTGCGCGCATTTCGGGGCTGTCGGAGCGGAAGGATTTTTCGGAGTCGCCTGAGAGGGCGGCCACCGTGGCTTCCGGCGCATCCGGCGCGGCGTCGAGCGCGAGGCTGATGCGGCAGCCGCCAACTTCGGCGTCGAGTTTGCCGCCGAGGAAGTTCGAGACTTCGCCGTGGTTGTGGTTCTCGAAGGCAGTCATCATGAAGGGTCCGCCATTGGCCGCCTCGATGTCGGCGATGGTCGCGCCCAGCAGGAGACCCTCGGGTCCGACCCACAGCGATTCCGGTCCGCCGGAGACGCGGGCGGCGTCCGGCATGCCCGCCTTGTCGCCGAACCAGAGGACCTCGGCGCGCATGGCGGGATCGTCAGGCCACAGAACGACGGCGTCGAGTTCGCTGTCGACCCACGGCGCCTTTTCCTCACGGACATTCTCCGCGCCGTGTGCTGCGATCAACGAGGACTTTGTTGTCGATGCGTTGAACATCGCGTTCGAATCACAGGTCATCATCGGCACGAGGGGGCCGTCGTGGCCGCCTTCGTCCGCGGCTTCTGCGGGGGGCGTTTCTGCGACCTGCGGCGCCGGCGCTGACGGCGAACAGGCGGCCAGCAGGCAGGCGGCAAGGGCGGACAGCGGGACAAGGCGGTTCATGCAGTTTCCTTGGCAGGTGGGCATCGTTGAAAGCAGCAACAGAGTAAAAGCGCAGGTTGTCGCCAAAGTCGATCACGCATTGGCGTCTGTGGGCGGCGGGTGACATAGTGCGCGGTGATAAGGGGGGCTGCGCCATGAAGAAAATTCCGGCTTTGGCATTGGCGCTGGCCCTGGCGGCGTGCGCAAACTCCGGCGACCCCAGAATGCCGGCTGCCGGAGGGGTTCTTGGCGGCGGCTGGATACTTTACCCGCCGTTGTCGGGCGCGGCGACACCTATGGTGCAGCCCGCCGGATGCCCGCCAGCCGGTTGGGATCGGTCGCGGCTGGATGGGCTGAAGGCGGCCAGGTTCGAGATCGCGGATGAGCTTGAGCGCCAGGCATTTGCGATTGCCATCACCGCCTGTCTGGCGAGCCCAGAACCCGCCCTGCGCGATGGAATCGCGTTCGAGGCGCTGACCCACATGCTGCGGGCCCGGCAGCTCGATGATGCGACGATGCGGGCGCTGCTTGTCGATCTGACGGCGCGGCTGCAGGCGCCGGACCCGTACGGCATCGGGCAGTCGTTCGCGGCGCTGGTGCTTTCCGAAGTGGCGCGGGC
>CAIKXW010000152.1 GCA_903831485.1 uncultured Alphaproteobacteria bacterium
CTCGTTTTTGGCGGTGAGTTCGACGTTGGCGGCGAGAAGATCGCGGAAGTTCGTGACGTGATCGTTGAGATCCGTCTTCACGTCGGACATGGAGAGGCCGTACGCGGGGTTGCTGGCGGCGAGTGAAGCGAGTACGTCACTCCGCAGCGCATCGTGCATCATGTCGCCTTCAAGGTGGTTGCGCAGCACCTTGCTGATGTGGTTCGTCTCGGAGAGTTCGTGGTTCAGGATCCATGCGGCGCCGCCGCCGACGAGACCCGCGAGGATCGTGCTGCCGAGAACGACCCCGCCAGCCTTGGCAGTGAGTGAATTGATCGAGCGCTTACGCACGTGAGTCCCCCGGGATCATGAGGCCGTAATGGCTGGTCGCGAAGAAACCTATCGAGGAAAAGGGTTAATGCTTGCTGTATGCAAGTTAAGGTACTTGGCGTTTTGCCTATCGTGATATCCAGTCGGCATGATCGACGCCTCAACCGAAAGCCGCTCGAGCCAGGCCCTCTACTTTGCCGGAATCGCGCTCAGTGTTCCGACGCTGATCAGCCTGATCCACCGGCAATGGGCCCTGCCCGTCGCACCCGATATCTCTCACTTCATCGCGGGATATCGCTTGCTGGCCGACGGGGTTGCGGCCGTGATCCACGCGCCGCTTCGCAGCTTCGCCGTACCGCCCCCACCGCTAATCGATCTCCACATCCTTTCGTTCGCGGGGATGGGGATGATGAGCCGGGCGCTGGAAGCTCCGGGCGAAAAGAAGGATGCGTGGCATGGCGCGGTGTGGGGCGTGACATCGTTCGTGTTCGGATATCTTCTGGTCGGCGTGCTCGTGATCGGCGCCTGCCTCGCGGCGTTCATCACGAACCCGGTGAAACCATTCCGGAGCGATCGCTGGATCGAGACGACGCCGATACTGGAAGGTCCACAGGGACGCCTGCGCCGGGAGCGCGCCTATCGCCTCGAACGCGATCTCGCCCGCATCACCGCCATCACGCTGGCGCTGGTCGCATCCTATTTCGCATTGAATGCGCTGCTGATCGGGCGTTGATTCAGGGTGACGCTACGGCTTCGCTGCCAGCATGCCATGCTGCGCCGCCAGAATGCGCTTGCCACGCCACAGCGCCGCCCCATTTCGACAGTGACTCATGACAACGAACGCCGCTCTCATTCGGCGGACGAAAACGACCCAGGAAAGGTCAAACGAGATGACACGCCCCGCATCCAAATCGCTGGCCCCCGCCCTGCTGGCCATTTCTGCGCTGGCTGGATGTGCAACTGCTCCGATGGCGATGGCCCAGCCGCCAATGCCCATGCCTCCGGGGATGCCTGCCATGAGTTCGATCCAGCCAGAGACCACGATCACGCTGATGGGCCGCGGCTCCATCGAGCAGCCGCCTGATGTCGCGATGATCAATGTCGGGGTTCAGGTCGAAGCCAAGACCGCAGCCGAAGCGATGGCGCAACAGGCGACGAACATGAATGGCGTGTTCGCGGCTGTGAAAGCCGCCGGCATC
>CAIKXW010000153.1 GCA_903831485.1 uncultured Alphaproteobacteria bacterium
ATGCGTGAGCGAGACGCGCTGGGCTGCGGCGCGCTCGGCATCGCGGAGGAAAGTATCGAGCGCTGCTGCTGCCGTGCGTTCGGCATCGCGACCGCTGCGGATCTGGTCGGAGAGCCGGGCGAGAATTTCGCGATCACTGTCTGACGGGGCAGCGGCCAGCGACGCGCGGGCGGTGTTGAGGGCTTGGGCTGCAGCGTCGCGCTCTGCTGCGAGACGCGCGGCCGTTTCGCGAAGGGATGCGCCGCGCAGGGACAAGCGTTCGACGTCCTGCTCCGCGCGGATCGCGGCCTCATGCCCTTGCGCAGCTGCGCGAGTTAGTTCGGGCCCATGCCGGCGCGCGGCCATCAGCGTCATCTCGGCGTCGGTCAGCTGTTTCGAGGCTTTCGCGCGCGCTTCGGCGGCGGCGTCAAGCGCGGCGCGGGCGGCGTTGATTTCAGGTTGCAGCGCCTGGCGGCGCGCACGTTGCTCGAGCTTTTCGGCCGAGGTCAGTGGCGCTTCTGCGGTCCGCACGAAGCCATCCCAGCGCCAGAGATCGCCTTCGCGGCTCACCAGGCTCTGGCCGGTCTTGAGCTGCGTGACGAGGTCAACCCCCACGGTGCGATCGACGAGGCCGCACTGGGTCAGGCGTGGGTGAAGCTCGGCCGGCGCTTCTACCAGATCGGAGAGCGGCGTCGCGCCTGCGGGCAGGGCGTTTGCGGCGTCGCCATGGCGGCTCGACCAGTGGACAGGTGAGGCAAGGTCGGTGGGCGCGTCGAGATCATCGTCCAGCGCAGCAGCGATGGCGCGTTCAAGGCCGGGGGCGCGCACGCCATCCATCACGGGCGGCGCAGTGCCGGCGGAAAGTTGGCGCAGCAGGCGGTCGAGGCCCTTCAGCTCGGATTCGAGTTCGCCGACCTTGCGCTCTGCGGCGAGCAGGGGCGGCGTCAGGCGGGCTTCGGCTGCGCGCGCCTCGTCCACTGTGCGCAGCGCCGCGTTGAGCGCCGACTGGGCAGACTGTGCTTTCTTCTCCATGTCGGCGTGGCGTGCGCGCGCATCCTTCAGCGCGGCCTCCATCTTCGCCGGGTCACCGACGGAGGCGAGTTCGCTCTCGATTTTCTTCAGTTCATTTACGAGACCTGCATGGCGCTCGTTCTCGCGGCGCACGGCGGCTTGCGCTGCGGCGGCTTCGGCGTCTGCCTTGGCAAGCGCAGTACGACGCTGGTCGGCTTCCTGTTCAAATGTCTGCAGCTCGCTCATGGCGGCGTCGACAGCGGCGGCGAGTTCAGCCTCGCGCGCGGCTTGCGCGGTGGGATCATCCGGGGGCAGGGCGGATAGCAACGCCGTCGCACGTTCGGCGCGGGCGGCGGCGTCGTCACGCTGCACCGTCTCACGCGTCGTGTCTTCCAGCAGGCGCGTGATGTCGCGTTCGAGGCGGGCGGAAAGATCTTTCGCTGCATCACGCTCAGCCTCGATGCGCGCAAGCTGCAGCTTGATCACGCCAAGCCGGCCAGCCGCATCGGACTCCGCCGCGCGCAACGGCTC
The DNA here is from genome assembly GCA_903831485.1 of uncultured Alphaproteobacteria bacterium. The sequence continues at coordinate 1,522 of CAIKXW010000153.1, forward strand.
GATAGTGGCCCGCGCTTCAAGCTCCTCCGTCGAAGCGCGAGCGACCGACGAGACAGTCTTCTGCTCTTCCGTCTTCGCGGCGTCGAGCGCCTTGCGCGCCTCGATCGTCTCGATGACGGCGCCGCGCCAGCGGGCGGCGCCAAGGCGCGCTTCGAGGGCGGCGATCTCTTCGGACAGGGCGCGATACTTGCGCGCCTTGCTCGCTTGCCGCTTCAGTGCATTCGCCTGACGCTCCACCTCGGCCATGATATCGGCCAGCTTGGCGAGGTTTTCATCGGCTGCCTTCAATTTGAGTTCCGCCTCGTGGCGGCGCGCGGCGAGGCCGCCAATGCCTGCGGCTTCTTCCAGGATGCGCCGGCGGTTCTGCGGCTTTGCGCCGATCAGCTCGCTGATCTGGCCCTGCCTGACGAGCGCGGGCGAGTTGGCCCCGGTGGAGGCGTCCGCGAACAGCAGCTGCACGTCTTTCGCGCGCACCGTGCGTCCGTTGATCTTGTAGGACGAGCCCGCGCCGCGCCGAAGCATACGCCGGATCTCGATCATGTCTTCTTCATTGAACTCCGCCGGCGCGCTGCGTTCGCGGTTGTCGAGTTGGAGGACGACTTCCGCCATCTCGCGTGCGGGTCGCGCGTCCGTGCCCGAGAAGATGAGGTCGTCCATCTCGCCGCCGCGCATCGCGCGCGCCGAGGTGGCCCCCATCGCCCAGCGCAGCGCTTCGAGCAGGTTTGACTTGCCGCAGCCATTGGGTCCGACAATGCCAGTCAGGCCCTCTTCGATCGGCACATCCACCGGGTCGACGAAGGACTTGAAGCCCGCGATCTTGAGGCCGATCAGGTGCAAGCCGGATTCCCGTTTCGCCCTGTCAGAATGGGCTTTCAGCCCCCTTAGGGATGGGCGGCGGCGGGGTCAATGCCAGTCGCCAGCGGGGCGATGGCGTCTGGCTACTGAGGCGCGGGTTCCGCAGGCGCGCCGACTTTCGCCAGCTCGGCGTCGATCGCGGCGGAGATGCCTTCGAGCGATTCCGGCTCGATCTTGACGCCGTTTATGACGAAGCTCGGCGTGCCCGTGATGGTGGAGGGCATGTCGGCGAGGGCGGCGTTGGTCGCCTCCAGGATCGCCGGGTCGTCGATGCAGGTCGCGACAGCGTCGGGCGAGAGGTCGAACTTTGCGCCGATTGCGTTCAGCTGCTCTTTCACGTCCTCGGGCGAGGCGGCGTTGAACAGGGCTTCCTGCTCGTCGAAAATCACGTCGATCGCCTCGAAGAAGCGGTCCTCGCCGGCGCAACGCGCGATCGCGGCGCCAGCGAAAGACAGCGGGGCAGGCGCGGTCGGCAGGACATACCAGGCGAGTTTCACCTTCCCCGTGTCGATGTATTTCGCCTTCAGCTCGGGGAAGACTTCCTCGTGGAAGCCCCGGCAGTGGCCGCATGTCGTCGAGGCGTATTCGGCGAGCTCCACGGGGGCGTTGGGGTCGCCCAGCACCGGCTTGCCGAGGAAGGGCGAGATCGGAACCTTGGTGTAGACATCCAGCTCAGCGGCGGGTGGCGTGCACGCAGCCAGCAGCAGGGCTGCGGAGGCGAGGGCGAGGCGGGCGTGTTTCATCCTACTGGGCCGGCGGCGTCGAAGCAGGGGTGGCGGGGGTCGTGGTCGCTGGCGTCGTCTCTGCTGGCGGCGCCTCGACATCCGTCGGGATCGGCTTGCCGGCCAGCTTGGCTTCGATCGCTGCGGAGAGATGTTCCCAGCCGCGGTTCTCAACCTTCTCGCCATTCAGGAAGAAAGTCGGCGTGCCGCTG
>CAIKXW010000154.1 GCA_903831485.1 uncultured Alphaproteobacteria bacterium
AGGGATCACGATCTCCGCTTACGCAGGCATAAGCGCATCCAAGCATGAGCTCGTCAGTCTTCCGATGGCGATGGCATGTCAGGATATTCGTGCATCGCGGCTTCGATCGCATCAAGCGCGGCGGCGACACGTTCGCGGTGACGAGGGCCGGCGTGCCTGAGATAGATCGGCTGGGTGACGGCGAGGTGTCGCACGACATCGCAGGCGATCAGGATCAGCGGCGGAATTTCGCGCAGGTCGATCGCCCAGCCATCCTCGCTGAAATGCAGGAAGGTGTTACGCAGATCGACAAGATCGTCGAAGCCCTCGGTAATCCGGCGGTTGAGCGGCAGCTGATAAGGCGGGCGCAGGAAATAAGGGTCACCCGCGCGTCGCAGCAATTCCAGCGGCGATACAATGCGGGGTTCGCGGATCGCAAACGGCTCGGGCCCGCGCCGCCCGTTGGTCGTCCAGCGTTTCACTTCACGCGCGTCTGTGCGGGTCATGGCCTTGGTGCCGTACTCGTCGCCATGATCGAGCGCGCAGAGGCAGGCGTTCTGCACCCCCAGCGTGATGGCAATGACAAGCCAGCGCCACGCGCCATGATCCTCCGCCGCCTTCGAGGCGAGCTCGGCCGCGTGTTCGACGCAGCCAAGAAGCTCGCGCGGCTGGGTGGTCTGGAAGTGGTGAGGGGAAGGCGGCTGGGTCATTGGATGAGGCTAGCGCCGGGAAAAGCCTATGCGAAGGGGCGGACTGGCGGCCTGTCTTTCGCCCCGACTTTCATGTAGAAGCCGCCGCAACATCAGTTTGCTGCGGGCCTTGAACCCGCTGGAGACCCAAGAATGGCTACCCTGATCGGGCCGCGCGGCGGGCCCATTGCCTCTGTCGATGGCGAGTTTCCGGTCGCCGACGGGCTTTGCGATTTCTCGAAACTTGCCAGCGTCGACCTGACTGGGGCGGACCTCGACCTGTTCCCCGGCGATCCGCGCCCGCGGAGCGAAATCCGCGTCGTGGCCGCAATGTCGGGGGGCGTTGATTCATCCGTTGTGGCGGCCCTGCTGAAGTATGCTGGCTACGACGTCGTCGGCGTCACGCTGCAGCTCTACGATCACGGCGCGGCGCTGAAGAAGCAGGGCGCGTGCTGTGCGGGGCAGGACATCCACGATGCGCGGCGCGTGGCGGAAGCCTTGGGCATTCCGCACTACGTGCTCGATTATGAAAGCCGCTTCCGCGAGCAGGTCATGGAAGACTTCGCGGACACATATCTCAAGGGCTCGACGCCGATTCCGTGCGTTCGCTGCAACCAGACCGTGAAGTTTTCTGACCTTCTGGCGACCGCGCGCGATCTTGGCGCTGATGCGATGGCGACGGGGCACTACATCCGGCGCACACTGGACGAGGCGGGGCGGGCTGAACTGTCGCGCGCCGCCGATCCCGATCGCGACCAGAGCTATTTCCTGTTTGCGACGACGCGCGATCAGCTGGACTTCCTGCGCTTCCCGCTTGGCGGCATGAAGAAGCCGGATGTACGGCGGGCGGCGTCGGCGCTGGGTCTGCAGGTGGCGGCAAAGCCGGACAGCCAGGACATCTGCTTCGTCCCGGCGGGCAAGTATGCGGACATAGTGATGAAGCTGCGCCCCGGCGCGTCGGCGCCGGGCGACATCGTGCACATGGACGGCCGCGTGATGGGCCAGCATGACGGCGTGATCCGCTACACGATCGGGCAACGGCGCGGCCTGGGCGTCGCGACGGGCGAACCTCTGTTCGTGACGAAGATCGATGCACCGAACCGGCGCGTGATCGTGGGGCCGCGCGAGGCGCTGCTGACATCTGCGCTGGCGATCGGCGAGAGCAACTGGCTGGGCGAGGGTTCGCTTGAGGACGCGTGCGTTGCAGGCGTGCGGGCGCTGGCGCGCGTGCGCTCGACGCGGGCCCCCGTGCCGGGGCGGATGGCGCTGGTGGATGGACTGCCTGGATTTGTATTCGACGTGGCCGAAGAAGGCGTCGCGCCTGGGCAGGCCTGCGTGCTCTACGCGGCGCCGGACGGGCGGGCCGTTCTGGGCGGCGGGTTCATCGCGAGCACCGTGAGCGCGGCCCACTGATCGCGCCGGCGGAACGGCGTGCG
>CAIKXW010000155.1 GCA_903831485.1 uncultured Alphaproteobacteria bacterium
CAGGCTGCCGCGACGGAGGCGTTCCTTGCGGCCTTCGCCGAAGGGCGAGATCACCGGCGGCTCGGCGGCGGCGGTGAGGCGGGAAGGCGAGAGGATGCGGCTGGCTGTTTCGGGCGGCGCGGTCTGGGAGAGCCAGGCTGGCAACGCCGGCGCAGCGAGCGGTTGCAGAGCTTGCGGCGCGAGCTGATCGGGAGACACGCCATAGCGCTGAATCGTGCGGCCGTCCTGTTCGATCTCCGTAACGCGGCCTGACCCGGCGAGGCGCGCCATGGCGCCCTGGCAGACGGTGTACCATGACGTGTCGGCGTGGCCGGCGCCTTTGGCATGGCCCGCGAAGGCGCCGCAGATGATGAGCCTGTCCTGTGCGCGGGTGAGCGCGACATAGAGCAGGCGGCGATGCTCGCGCAGGTCGCGTGCTTCCTCGATGGCGCGGAGCTCGCCGCTGAGCTGCGTGTCATTGCCCTTCTTGCCGGCCCAGAGCGGAGCGCCGTCTTCCGTCACGAACAGTCCGTCGCGATCGCCGCGATGGGCGGAGCAGGTGTCGGGCAGAATGACGATTGGGGCTTCAAGGCCTTTCGCGCCGTGCGTGGTCATCACGCGGACTTCGCCCTGCGGCCCGGAGAGTTCGCGCTTCACCTCGCCGCCGCGGCGCTCGATGGCGTTGAGGAAGAGCTGGATGCTGGGTGGCTGGTCGGCATCGAATGCGGCGGCGCGATCGATGAGCGCTGTGACGGGCTCGCGGGCCGGGCCGCCGAAGCGGGAGAGGACCAGCTCCCAGCCGGGGCGAGGCAGGCCCTGGCCGCGTTCGAGCGCGTGGGTGAGGAATTCGTAGGGCGGCGTGTGGCGGCGCCCGAGCACGTCTTCGAGAAAGGTGCGGATCGGCGTGAAGTGCGGCTCGGTTGCGGCTTGCAGGGCGGGCCAGAGGTGGCCCTTGCGGGGATTGGCGAGCGCGAAGAGGTGCTCATCATCGAGCCATTTCTGTTCGCTACCAGCCATGTAGGCGCCGAAGGGGCCTTTCAGGACTTCGGCCAGCGTCAGGTCGTCCTCGGGGCAGAGGGCGAAGCGGGCGAGGTTGAGCAGATCCTGCACGGCGAGGCTGTCGAGCAGCTTGATGCGGTCGGCGCCGGCGACGGGAATGTTCTCGCGCTTGAGCGCCTGCAGGATACCGTCGAACAGGCCGCCAGTGCGGCCGCGCACAAGAATCAGGAAGTCGCCGGGTTGGGCCGGGCGTTGCTTGCCATTCTCCCAGACGGCGGCGCCGGTCTCGATCTCGTGGCGGACAAAGCGCGCGATGCGGGCGGCGAGGCGCGCCTTGGCGCTGCCCTCATTCTCCATGGCCTGCGGCGCATCCCACGGATGGGCGGGTTCTGCGTCTGCCTTTGGCTCCAGCGGCCATAGGTCGACCGAGCCGGGATGGCTGCGCCGGAACGAGGTGTGGCGCATCAGGTTGGCGGCGTCGGGCGGGTTCAGCGTGAAGGGCGAGTCCGGCGTGAAGACGCTGGTGTCGAAGACTTCGTCTACGTAGGCCAGAACTTCCGGCGCGGACCGGAATGACATGGCGAGGTCGGGCAGCTTGAAGCCGAGCTCGGCGCTTGCGGCCCGCAGGATGAATTGATGTTTCTCGATCAGGAAGTGTTCCGGGTCGGCGCCCTGGAAGGAGTAGATCGACTGCTTCTGGTCGCCGACGACGAAGAGCGTGCGGAGATGATCGCGCACGGCGCCGGCGCCAGCGAAGATGTCTTCTGTCAGGGCGCGGAGGATGCGCCACTGCGCAGGGCTGGTGTCCTGCGCTTCATCCAGGAGGATGTGGCTGATGCCGCCGTCGAGCTTCCACAGCACCCATTCGGCGGCGTAGGCGCGCGTGAGCAGGTTGGCGGTCGTCTCGATCAGGTCGTCGAAGTCGAGGCCGGCGCGGGCGCGCTTGCGATCGGCGAAGTCGGCGAACATCACATCGGCGAGGCGGAGGATGGCGGAGGAACGTTCGAACAGGCGCGCAGCGTTGAGCGCCTGCGTGATCTCCTGGATGCGCCTGATCTCGTGGCCTTCGGGCGCGTCCTTGATCTGGAAGAACAGGGCTGCGGCGGGCGCGGCCTTCAGCGCTTCCTTCGTGTAGGGGTCCTTCTTGCGCAGCTCGCCCTTTTCCGTGAATGCGATCGAGGCGTAGGCGGCAAAGCGATCAGCTGCGGGCGCGTTCGAGAGGGCATAGGCGATGGTCTCGGCGAGGCTGGCGTCGGTGGGCTTGGCTGTTGGAAGCTGGCCGAGCAACTGCTGAAGCGGCTTGCGCGGCAGGCCGGCGCCCATGGCGTGTTCGAGAGTTTCGGCGGGGGATGCATCTGGCGCGTTCAGTCTGGCGCGCAGGGTGTCGATGGCGTGGTCGATGCCGCCCGCCCGCGCGATATAGGCCTGGATCGCGGCGCGTCGCGGAAGAAGCGCGCGAATGATGTCGAGGCCTTTGCCGCCACCAGCTTCGGCGGCGATGCGGGCGGCATCCATCAGGGCGGCGTCGCCGCGCACGACCCGGCGGCCCATCGCGCGGAAGGAGAGGTCCCAGAGGTCAGCGGCGACGGCGTCGTCCAGTTCTGTGAAGCCGGGCGGCAGGCGGGCCTCGAGGGGGAAGCGTCGCAGGACCCGGCCGCAGAAGGCGTGGATGGTCTCGATGCGCAGGCCGCCGGGTGTTTCGAGCGCCTTCGCAAACAGTTCGCGCGCGCGGCCGATGTCGTCCTGGCCGTACGCGGAGATATCGCGGCCTTCGAGTTCGGAAAGGCGCTGCGTGAGCTGGTCCGCATCCATGACACACCAGCCGCCGAGGCGGTCGAAGAGGCGGGCCTGCATCTCGCTGGCGGCCGCCTTGGTATAGGTGACGCAAAGGATCGTATCGGGCTCTGCGCCGCGCAGGAGAAGGCGCGCGACGCGGTCGATGAGAACTTTCGTCTTGCCGGAGCCGGCATTGGCTTCGACCCACGCGGAGTGATCGGGCAGGGCGGCGAGCGCCTGGCCCTGCTGCGCCTTTTCGTACTCCGGCCAATCCTCTCCGTTTCTGGCGTCGAGCGACGTCATTCCTCGCCCCCCTCGTCAGCCGACCATTCGGCGCGGCGCGCGAGACGGTCATAGTCGGACACGGTCCAGATGAATTCGACGCGCGGCTTCGAGTAGTAAGGCTGTGCAGGGTTTGCATACTGGTCGATCAGCGCCTTGAGGCCTTCGAGAGCGTCCTCGGCAATCTGCGCGGTCGTGCCGTTCTTGAAGGCGAGCGGCTGGCCGTTGTCGTCCTTGGCGGTCTCGGCGCTCATCGACATGCGGAAGTAGACCAGCTCGGAGGTTGGGGCGGGGCCGATGGAGCGGCCGTCCTTGTGGAATGGCGCGCGGGCGGCGATGGCGGCTTCCAGTGCGAGTTGTGGTTCGAGGCCGCTCTCGACCTGGGCTGCCTTCTTGGGTTGGCCCGTCTTGAAGTCGATGACCGCAATCGTGCCGTCCTTCATCAGGTCGATGCGATCCGCCGTGGCCTTGAGCCTCACTGGTCCGACGGACGTGTCGAAGGTGATCTCCCCTTCTGCCTCCGTTACGAAGTCGGCCCGGCGGGGAGCGCGTTCGGCGGACCAGCGGACATAGGCCGCGCTGGCGCGAACCCAGAGGGGCATTTCGAGACGGATCAGTTCTTCTGCCGCGCCGGCTGCGTTGAGTTCTCCTTCGATCAGCGCGCCGAGCGCCTTCTCATTCTCGTCTCCTTCGAACCCCTCGATCGCGGCGTGGACGGCCGTGCCGCGCTCGCGGGCGTCGACATCTTCGCCCACGCCGCGCAGCGGCTTGAGGCGGAGGACGCGGCGGGCGTAGTCGGCATAGGGGTCGCGGATCAGAGTTACGACGCGGCTGGGCGAGAAGTTGTCGAGGGCGCGTGAGAGGACGGGTGGCGTCGGTGCAGGCGGCTTTGCCGGCATCACCTTGCCGGGCTTGCGGAGCGCCTGCGCCCAGAGGATGGGGTCGGCGTCGGCCGCAGGTTTCAATGTGTCATCCGCGGCTGTGCGTCCGCCCAGTCCGCCCGCCGCCAGCGTGCGCAGGCGCCAGATCCAGCGCGAGGCGACGGCGGGCTTGTCGTCGACGCGGCGGGCGCGCAGCAGGATGACTTCGGGCGCATTGGCCATCTGCGAGAAGTCGTGCGCCGAGAGGCCGATGCGTTCGTCGGGGTCGGGCAGGCCCAGGCGCTTGCGCAGGGTGCGGTTGAGAAAGGCGTCAGCGGTGGCCGCGCGTGGCCAGGCGCCTTCGTTGAGGCTGGCGAGGATCATGCGGTCGCGGCGCTGCAGGCGCGCTTCCAGCGGGCCGAAGATGGCGATGCGGGGGTGTTCGGGCGCGTCGGGGGCGGCGACCATGCGGTGCATGACGGACTCGGCGAAGTCAGGGAATGCGCCCGCTTGCATCCGGCCCATGGACGTCGAAAGCTGCGAGAGATTGTCGATGAATTGCGCCGCCATCGCGCCGGCCTTGCCGGACCAGATGCGTGCGCCTTCAACCGTCGGCGTGGCGCAGAGCGCTTCGGCGAGACGCGCGAGGGATTCGGCGGCCGCTGCACCGTCGATCAGTTCGTCGGTGAAGGGTGGGTTGGCGAGATAGTGGAGCTGGTCGAGTTCGGTAATGAGGCTCGCCGCTTCGGGCTGCGGGCGTTCGAGCGTGGCGAGGCGCTTCGCCAGCGCCTCGAGTGTCGGTGATCGTGGTGGATCGCGCAGCGTTGCGCGTTCCATTGTGCTGACGATGGTGCGGTATGCCTCGGGGTCGCGGCCCAGCAGCACGCACTCATGCTTGAGCACGGCCAGCAGGAGAGCCGGGTCGGCGGGCCTTGCGATCCAGCGCGCGAGGATCAGGAGCAGGCTTCCCGGCGCCGTGCGTGAGAGGGGGCTGCCGGCCGAGGGGGCGATGTCGATGCCCCAGCGTTCGAGAATGGCGGCGGTCCGACGCGCGAGTGAAGCTTCTGGCGTGACGAGTGCTGCCGTCTGCCTGGGCGTCTCAAGCGTCTCGCGGAGCAGCAACGCGGCGACCAGCGCTTCCTCGCTTTCGTCTTCGGCCTCGACAAGCGAGAGGCCGTTCAACGCTTCCGTCACAAGATCGCGCGGCTGTGAGGGCGCGGCCAGTGCCGCAAGGCGTTCGTTCCAGTCACGCGTTGCGATGGCCGGCGCGAGCGCTTCGCTGATCAGGCGGCGCCGGGCGCGCTGCCGTGCGGTTTCTGCTTCGACGGGCCAGGGCTGGATGTCATGCGCATTCAGGCCGAGCGCGGCCAGCGTCGCGCCGAGCGTGTTCTGCGGGTGGCTGGCGGCGTCCGCCACATTGGCCCAGCCCTTCGCGTCGAGATCGGGATCGATGCCTGGGAAGACGATGAGTCCCAATGGCAGCTTTAGGACGGCCTGCATCAGCCGCCTCGTGGCGGCGCCTGCGCCCGTAGAGCCTGCGACGACGACAGGATGTTGCGGCGGGGTCTTCGCCCAGCGCGCGGCGATGGCTTCGGCGGCGCCGAGGCGGCGGGCCTGCGGATCGGAATAGCCGATCTCGTGCAGGTGTTGCGGCCATGCCTTCATCACGATGTCGAGGAAGTCGGCTGAGACTTGCCAATGCTGAGCGAGTTGCGGCGCGAGTTCGCCGGCGAGCAACTCAAGCTTCGTCCAATCGACGCCGCCGACGATGGAGGCCTGGTCGATCAGCGCGCCAAGCTCGTCTGCGGCGGCAAGCAGCGAGGCTGGCGGCAGGCTTTCACCATCCGCTTTCAAGCGCCATGCCTGGATCAGGCGCGCGAGCGCGCCGCGGCGTTGGGCAGGGGAAAGGGCTGGCGGCAGGTCGAGTGCGTCGGGGCCGAAGGCCGCGAGGCCATCCTCTTCCTCGATATCGCCGAGCGGGCGGATTTCCGGGGTGAGAAGCGTTCCATCCATCGCGTTGTAGAGCGAGAGGGCGAGGCCGCGCGCCGCGCGCTGGTTGGGCGTGAAGATCAGTGCGTCGGCCAGGATTTCGGGATTGTTGCGCGCGCCGGTTGCGGCGACGAGGCCGCGGGCAAGTTCGTCAAGGAAGGCAGAGGAGGGCGGAAGGGTGAAGACCTTTTGCCCCCCGGCAAAAAGCGAGGCGGCGCTCACGCGCCTGGTCCCATCAGGTTGAGTTTTGCGTCGGCTTCGTCGCGGCCGGCGGGGTCGCCGACATGCATCCAGAACGAGTTCATCACCGTCCCGAACAGCCGCCCGCGCGATGCGAAGGTGTTCCAGTAGATATTGGCGGAGAAGCGCTTTGCTTCGTAGCTGCGGAGCAACTCAGCGCGGGTGATGTGCGTGCCGGCGAAGACATAGGGCGCTGTGGCGCGGTCGCCACGGCGTTCGACCTGGCCGTCGGGCGCGAGATAGAAATCGCCGGGGCCGCGGAAGCCGAGCGTGTTTTCCATCGGCGCCAGCAGGAGCAGGGCGTCCATGCGGGCGGGATCGTAAGCGGCGGCCATGTCGCTGAAGGTGGAGTCGCCTGCGGTCGCCCAGGTAACATCCGTGTTGATGACGAAGAAGGGATCGTCACCGAGCAGCGGTAGGGACTTGACCACGCCTCCGCCGGTTTCGAGCACTTCGTCGCGCTCGTCCGAGATGATGATCTCGATGTCGGTGCGCTGGAGCACGTGCGCCGCCAGCATGTCCGGGAAATAGTGCACGTTGACGATGGCGCGGGTAACGCCCTGCGCGACAAGCTTATCGAGCACGCGATCGACGAGTGTGCGGCCGCCGACCTCGATCAGCGGCTTGGGGCGCGTGTCGGTAAGCGGCTTCATGCGCGTGCCGAGACCCGCCGCGAGCAGCATGGCGGTGCTGATCCTGCTCATGCGGCGACCAGCAGATGCGGCGCCACGGCCGTTACGAAGTCGCGCATTTCGGCGAGCGCGGGGTGGCTCAGCGTGTCGTTGAGCAGGCCGCGGAGGCGCGGCTGGAATTCGTCGTAGCGGGGTTTCCTGTCGCGCGTGACGAGGCGCGCAAAGATTCCCATGATGCGCATGACGTTCATCGCGCCCAGCACGGCGAGACGCTCGTCATACGCGGCGCGGGTGACGCCCATGCCGTCGAGATAGGCGCGGCTCGCCGCTTCGCGCGCTTCGGGCGAGACATCGCGCCGCGCATCGTGCAGCAGCATCGACATATCCCATTCGCCCCAGCCGACGACAGCGTCCTGGAAGTCGAGCAGGCCGACGCGCGCCAAACCGCCTCTATGCGGCAGCCAGAGCAGGTTCTCGGCATGCGTGTCGCGCAGGATCAGGGCTCGGGGATAGTCTTCCGTCTTGCCGATCAGGTTCTCGCGCACGCGTTCCCAGCGCAGGCGGGTCTGTTCGCTCATGCGCATGGCAAGGTCGCGCTGCGGCATCCATTCGACGAACAGGTCCAGGTTCGCAGACAGCGCGAGGTGGTCGTAGGTGAGCACGGGCCACTCGCCGCCGCGATAGGGCAGGACGACGGGTGGACGCGCGCGGTGGACGGCTGCCAGCGTGTCGCCGGCTGCCGTGTAGAGCGCGATCTCGTCGCCGCCGCGGCGGATGACGTCGGCGAAGAGATCGTCGCCCAGGTCTTCGAGCAGGGCGAGGCCGCGCGAGGTGTCGTAGTCGAGCAGGGCGGGCGCGGAGAGGCCGAGATTGGCGAGATGGCCGGCGACGGCGGCGAAGGCTTCGACGCGCGAGGCGGCGAGGCGCGAGACGGCGTTCCAGCCGAGGCGCAGTCGTTCGTCTTCATCCGCAGTGGGTGGGCAGGGCTGGGATTCGAGCGGCGGGGCGTCCATCAGCATGGCCGTCTCGGTCTTGCGGCGCAGCCGTTCATAGCGGCGCGTCGAGGCGTCGGCGTTGAGCGGCGTGCGCGCGGCCCCGCCCCAGCCGGCCTTGTCCAGGAATTCCTGGATTTCGCTCGAACGCAGATTGTTATTCATGGGGTTGGGCGCCAGTCGCCATCGAGCCGGGAACTCCAGTCGTGAAGGTCTGCAAGCCGGGCGATTCGCCCGCCTCCGTCGAAGGATAGCCGAACTTCCAGCCGTGCGGATGGAAGATACTGGCCCAGCCTTTCGGGCCATTCGATGAGGCAAAGCCCATCCACAGCTTCCTCCATGCCAAGCTCGCGGGCCTCACGCGGGTCATTCAGGCGGTAGAGGTCGAAATGCCAGATCGCCAGGCCGGGCGTCTGGTAGGTCTGGATCAGGGTGAAGGTCGGGCTGGGTGCTTCCGTTTCGGGGCCGGCGAGGCTGCGTATCAGCGCGCGTGCGAGCGTGGTCTTGCCGGCGCCGAGATCGCCGTGGAGCGCGATGACGTCGCCCGGGCGGGCGTGCTCGGCCAGCCGCTCGCCGAGGGCTGCGGTGTCGGCCTCGCCGGGGAGCGGCAGGGATAGGGTGCGGATCGGCATTTCGGGCGCTGTACCATGCCTGTTTTCGTGGAGCGACCATGCTATGACGCCCGGCATCAGGTCGAGGGACGAAGGCATGTCAGGCGCCCCACAGCGCGTTGTGATCATCGGCGCTGGCCAGGCAGGCGGGCAGGCGGCCTATTCGTTGCGGCTTGGCGGCTTTGCAGGCGAGATCACCCTGGTTGGCGATGAGCCGGCGCCGCCTTACCAGCGACCGCCTCTGTCGAAGGCCTATCTCAAGGGTGAGATGGATGCGGAGCGGTTGTTCCTGAAGCCGCTTGCGTATTACGCCGAGCACAGGATTGACCTCGTCACCGGCGATGCGGCGACTGCCATCAGTCTTGGCAATCATGATGTGACGCTTGCAAGTGGTCGCACACTCGCCTGGGACAAGCTCGTCATCGCAACCGGAGCGCGTCCGCGAAAGCTGGCGTTGCCGGGGGCTGACCTTCGGGGCGTCAGCGAGTTGCGGACGCTGGCGGATGTCGACCAGATCAGGCAGGCGGCAGTGGCGGGCGCCCGGCTGGTGGTGGTGGGCGCTGGCTATATCGGCCTCGAGGCGGCGGCGGTCGGCGCGCAGCTGGGGATGAAGGTGACGGTGCTTGAGGCGATGCCGCAAGTGCTGTCGCGTGTCGCCGGGCCTGAGATCGGCGCTTTCTATACGCGCATCCATCGTGAGGCCGGGACGGATGTCCGCCTCGGGGTCCGGATCGAGGGGTTTGAGGGTATCGGCTCGGTTTCGGGAGTCCGGCTGGCAGGCGGGGAGATCGTGCCGGCAGATTTCGTGCTGGTGGGTGTTGGCGTTCTGCCCAATCTTGAGCTGGCCCTAGAGGCGGGGCTGGTCTGCGGCAATGGGATTGTCGTGGACGAGGCGATGCGGACCAGCAATCCGGATGTGTTCGCTGCTGGCGACGTCGCCTGGCGGCCGCTGGTCCATTACGGACGGGAAGGGCGGCTGGAGTCGGTCCACAACGCCATCGAGGGCGGAAAACTTGCGGCTGCGGCCATATTGAGTGTGCCTCCGCCGCAGATCGAGGCGCCCTGGTTCTGGTCCGACCAGTTCGATCTCAAGCTGCAGACAGCCGGGCTCTGGACGGGCGCGGACCAGACTGTCGTGCGCGGGGACCCCGGAACACGGGCATTCGCGGTGTTTTACCTAAAGGAAGGCCGGATCATCGCCGTGGATGCGGTCAATTCCCCTCCCGAGTTTGTTGTCGGAAAGAAGCTGGTTGCGGCGAAAGCGAAGGTTGCGCCCGGCGAACTAGTGGATAAATCCATCTCCATGAAGGACATCGGCGCGCGCGCGTCGAGCTAGCGGTTCGCAGTCAAGGAAGCCCATGCCGAAGATCACCTATGTGGACGCGTCCGGAACAGAGCGGACCGTCGAGGGCAAGAATGGCATGACGGTCATGGAGACCGCCATCAAGCACAACGTGCCCGGCATTGATGCTGATTGCGGCGGCGCCTGCGCCTGTGCGACCTGCCATGTCTATGTCGATCCGGCGTTTGCCGAGAAGGTGGGCAAGCCCTCCGCCATGGAGCAGTCCATGCTCGATTTCGCGGAGAATGTGCGGGAGACCTCGCGCCTGTCCTGCCAGATCAAGATCCGCGACGATCTTGAAGGCCTCCGGGTCACGACGCCGGAGAGCCAGCACTAAGCCTCTCATTCTGGCACGTCTTGCGCGGCATCGCGCTCACCGCCGCATGCACGTCACAAGCTGTTTCCGTGACAGCCATTCATTCGTCGTACCAAATCGATGCGACGCGGCCTGCCCTGCGATGGCGACTGCGGCAGGCGGAGCTTGCGGCCTCTCATGGGCGATCTGCCGACCGATGCCTGCCCCGCCAATGATGTTGTCCTGAGAGCAACACAATCGGTCATCCTGAATTGCGCAGAAGCGTGGACGCACGATCTAGCTTGTCTGGGCGCGATGCCGATGGTGGACTGAATTCGTTGGATTGGGGAATCGAATGACAGCTTCATCGGAATTTGCCGTCGCCTTGACGCATTTTTTCAAGGGCGCGCCGCGCCTGACTGCCTTTCAGAAAAGACGACAATTGAAAGGCGCCGGCGTCGTTCAATCCGAGCAGCAGCGCAGGATGCAGATCG
>CAIKXW010000156.1 GCA_903831485.1 uncultured Alphaproteobacteria bacterium
CAACTATCGCAATGGCGTCCTGCACTGTGAGGATGTCTCGCTCGAAGCCGTCGCGCGCGAACTGGGCACGCCCGCCTACGTCTATTCCGACGCCACCCTGCGCCGTCACTACCGCGTGCTTGCCGACGCCTTCGCCGGCCGCAACGTCCTCATCGCCTATGCCGTGAAGGCCAACTCCAATCTCGGAGTCATCGCCACGCTCGCCTCGGAGGGCGCGGGCGCGGACGTCGTCTCCGGCGGCGAGATGCTGAAAGCGATGGCCGCCGGCGTGCCCGCCAACCGCATCGTCTTTTCCGGGGTCGGCAAATCTGAAGCCGAGATCCGGCTGGGCCTCGAGCACGGTATCTTCCAGTTCAACGTAGAATCGATGCCGGAACTGCACCGCCTCTCCCGCATCGCGCAGGAGATGGGCAAGCGCGCGCCCATCGCCTTCCGCGTCAATCCGCATGTCGAGGCGGGCGGCCACACTCACATCTCCACCGGCACGCCCGAAACCAAGTTCGGCATCGCCTGGCACGAGGCCGACGCCTTCTATGACGAGGCGAGCCGCCTGCCCAACATCGACCCGATCGGCGTCGCCGTGCACATCGGCAGCCAGATCCTTCGCATCGATCCCATGCGCGCTGCGTGGGAGAAGGTCGTCGCCCTCGCTCGCCGCCTGCGCGACCGCGGCTTCGACATCCAGCGGGTCGACTTCGGCGGCGGCCTCGGCGTGCCCTACAAGGACGGCGAAGATCCCGAAAGCCCAACCATCTACGCCCGCCAGGCGCGGGAGGTGCTCGGGAACCTCGACGTGCAACTTGTGCTGGAACCCGGCCGCCTGATCGCAGGCAATGCCGGAGTTTTGATCTCGCGGGTCGAGTACATCAAGGAGCGCGACGGGCGCACTTTCGTCATCCTCGACGCGGGCATGAACGACCTGCTGCGCCCGGCCCTCTATGGCGCCCACCATGAGGTTCTGCCCGTCCGCACCCCCGAAATGGGCTCGGAACGGCGCACCGTCGACATTGTGGGGCCCATTTGCGAGAGCACCGACCGTTTCGCCAAGGACCGCCCCATGCCCCCGCTGAAGGAGGGCGATCTGGTAGCGTTCATGACAGCCGGGGCTTACGGCGCCACATTGTCGTCCCAGTATAATTCGAGACCACTGGTTGCGGAGGCGCTGGTTCGGGGCGATGCTTGCGTGGTCGTCCGTCGCCGGCCGACATTCGACGAAATGATCGCCCTTGAACGGGCCCCGGATTGGATAACGAGTGGCTGACGGATTTGGCCTGAGGGAAAAGCTTGACGCCCGCATATCGGTGGCGCGCCGCAAGCTCTTCTGGCCGTCGCTCGTCCGCTCCGCCGTACCCGCCGCCCTCTGGTTCACCGGCTTCGCCGTCTTCTGGCTCACCGGCCTGTACACCGCCATGCCCCCCGAGGCGCAGGCGATGGCCGGCGTCGTCTTCTGGATCGGCCTCCTCACCTTCGCCCTGCTCGGCCTCAAGGTCTGGCGTTCGCCCACCGATGACGAGGCGCGCGATCTGATAGATTCATCGATCGAAGGCCGCCCGCTCAGCGTCTGGACCGACCGCCCTTCCAAGGCCGACACCACTGGCTGGACGCTCTGGCAGGAACACCGCGACCGCATGGCCGCGCTCGCCCTCAGGCAGGGCCGCATCGACGTCACGCCGCACTGGAAGCAGGCGGACCCGTTCTACCTGCGCTTCGGCATGCCAGCCGTCCTTGTCGTGGCCGGTGTCATCGCAGGCAGCGCCGTTATCGACCGCATGAACAAGGGGCTGTTCCCCGATGTCGGCGCCCTGTTCGGCGCACACACGCTGAAGATCGAGGCGTGGATCACGCCGCCCACCTACACAGGCTCCGCCCCCTTCATCCTCACGCCGGGCGAGACCGCGAAGGCCCCCGAAGGCTCCGAGATCACCATCCGCATCATCGGCCCTGGCCGTCCGCAGGTCAGCGTCATGCCCACGGATGGCAGCGCCGTCTCGCTGGACCCGCTGCCCGGCATCGACGGCGCCTATGAAGCCCGCGTCATCGTCGGCGAACCGATGCGCGTCGCCGTCAACTTCTGGGGCGAGCGCGGCAGCTTCCCCTTCACCATCGTCGACGATGCCTCGCCCACCGTCTCCTTCGTGGAGCCGCCCAAACTGGGCGAGGGCGACCGGACCGAATTCAAGTACGCGGTGGCCGACGACTACGGCGTCGAAAAGCTCGAGATGATCGCCTACCGCATCGACACGCCGACCGAAGCCGGCATGATCGAAGAGGCGACGCCGGTCGAAACCGTCACGCTGTCTCCAAAGGAAGAGGAAGGCGACTTCAGCCAGGACCTCGTCCGCCATCGCTGGGCCGGGCTCGATGTCATGGTCAAGCTGCGCGCCACCGACGCCGCCGGCCAGGTCGCCGAGAGCGAGCCCGTCGCCTACCGCATCCCGGAGAAGATCTTCCTCCAGCCAAACGCCCGTATGGCGCAGGAAGCGCGCCAGGTCCTGCTGCGCAATTACGAGGAATACTCCACGCCCGAAGGCGCCGACAATTTCACCGCCGTCGAAGGCGCGGGCTACAACGCCATCGCCTCCGCCGCCGCCAACCGCCTCAGCTGGGCGCCGAGGGAGATCAAGCGCTCCGTCATGGTGCTCGATGCGATCACCTGGCGCGCCGAAGATTATTTCGAGGACCCGGTAATCTATCTCGGCCTGCGCAATGCGCGCGGCGTGATCGACAGCGCGGCCAACCGGACAGAGGCCGAAGACGCGGAAGGCCTGTTGTGGGAGATCGCGCTGCAGGCCGAGTTCGGCTCGCTCGCGGACGCCACCGCCGCGCTCGAGGCTGCCCGCCGCGCGCTGGAAGACGCGCTCCGCCGCGGCGCTTCGGAAGAAGAAATCAAGCGCCTGATGGACATGTACGAACAGGCCATCGAAAATTACCTCGCCGCCCAGATGGCCGAGGCGCTGCGCAACGGCAACGTCACTCAGGGCGACCAGATGCAGGGCATGCAGGGCGGCGGCGGCCCGCAGATGGGCGACGACGAACTCACCCGGATGCTGCAGGCCCTGCGCGATCTCGCCGAAACCGGCGCGCGCGATCAGGCCCGCCAGCTGCTCAACGACATGCAGCGCATGCTCGAGCAGATGCAGAACATGCAGATCCAGATGGGTCAGGGCGGACAGGGCGGCCAGCAGCCCGACGGCCCGATGAACCGCGCCATGAACCGCGCGCTGCAGGACACCAATCGCGCGATGAACGATCAGCGCGATCTCAACGACGCCACCGAAGAAGCCCAGCGCGACGGCTCCGGCGCCCAGAAGGGCCAGGAACTCGCCGACCAGCAGCGCCAGCTGCGCGAACGCCTCGAACAGCAGCAACGCTCCGGCGGCGGCCAGCCGCAACAGCCCGGCGGCCAGCAAGGCCAGCAGGGTCAGGGCCAGCAGCAAGGCCAGGGACAGCAGGGCCAAGGTCAGGGTCAGGGTCAACAGCCCGGCGACGGACAGCAGCAAGGTCAGGGCGGCCCTGGCCAGCAGCCGGGCCAGCAACCCGGGCAAGGCCAGCAGGGCGGCCAACAGGCCGATCGCGGCGGCCCCGGCGGCCAACCCGGCCGTCCCGGCGCGCAGGGCGATGGCCGCTACGCGCAGGAAAACGATCGCTCGCGCCGCCTGCTCGGCAACGCCATCGAAATGCAGAAGCGCGCCGAAGAAGCCCTCCGCCGCGGCGACTTCGCCGCCGCCCGTGAAGCCCAGCAACAGGCCATGTCATCGCTGCAGGACCGCTCCAGCGAACTCGCGCGCCTCAACGACGAGAACGACCCCGAAGCCCGCGCCGAACGCGACGAGCGCGATATCCTCGGCCGCCTCAACAATGGCGAGAGCGGCTTTGGCGACAACGTGGAAATCCCCGACGAGATCGAGCGTCAGAAAGCGCGCGACATCCTCGACGAAATCCGCCGCCGCGCCGGCAACCGGGCCCTTACCCGCGAAGAACTCGAATACCTGAACCGCCTCCTCGACCGGTTCTGATCCGCACCGCCAGATTACGCCTTCTTTGCAAGCGCCATATCGACCGCCTTCGCGATCCGTCGCGCGCGCGTCTCCGGCGCCTTCGCCTCTTCGATCGCGCGCACGTGCTCCTTGCGATACGTGAACGAGAGCGCGGCAAACCCGGCCGTAGCCCCGGCCTTCTTCAGCGCCGCCGCCAGATCCTTCGGAACCTCGACCTCGCGCGGCGCCGCGTCCACTTCAAGCGTCACTTCAACTTTCTCGCCGCCCTTCACGCCCGACTTTTCGCGATGCTCCTTCGCCAGCGGCAACAACGACTTGCCCCCCATCACGTGGATCGTCGAGCGATAGCTGTAGCCCTTGAGCAAGACGACCACTTTCGGCTTCTTGCCCTGGCCCAGCTTGGCCACGACATCCTCAGGCACGACGATCCCCGTCGCGTTCATGTCCTCGGCCTGCATGATGGTGGTCTTGAATTTTGGCATGGCGCTCCCCCTTGGCATCTCGCCCCAAGGACGAACAAGCCGCCGCACCGCCGACAGATCAACGGGGGATCCGCACTACAGCCCCAGCGCCGTCGCGCCCCAGAAGGTCGCCAGCGAAGCCACATACGCCAGCGCGAACAGGTAGACGAACATGAAGCCCGTCCACTTCCACGAATTGGTCTCGCGCCTCACCGTCGCCAGCGTCGCAAGGCATTGCGGCGCATAAACGTACCAGGCGAGAAACGCGAGCGCCATCGGCAGCGTCCAGTCGTTCTGGAGCAGCTGGGTCAGCCCTTCGACATTCTCCTCGCCACCCTGCACCGCATAGATCGTCGCAAGCCCGCCAACCGCAACTTCCCGCGCCGCAAGGCCCGGCACCAGCGCAATCACCATGGCGAGGTTGAAGCCCACCGGCTGGAAGATTGGATACAGAACTGAGCCGATCATGCCGGCAAAACTGTTCGCCAGCTCCGGCGCTTGGCCATTCGCCTGCGGGAACGTCACGAGGAACCACAGCGTCACCGACACGACAAATATGATCGTGCCCGCCCGCTTCAGGAACGCCCACGCCTTCTGGACGATGCCGAGGAAATAGTCGCGCCACACCGGCAACTTGTAGGTCGGCAGCTCCATCACCAGCGGCTGCGTCGAGCCTTTCGTCGCCGTCCGCTTCAGGATGAAAGCCACAAGAACCGCACTGACCACGCCGAGGATATAAAGCGCGAAAAGCACCAGCCCTTGCATGTTGAAAATGCCGACCTGCGTCGCAGGAATGAACGCACCGATCAGCAGCGCATAAACCGGCAGCCGCGCTGAACACGTCATCAGCGGCGCCACCATGATCGTCGTCAGCCGGTCGCGCTCATTCTCGATCGTGCGGGCGGCCATGATGCCGGGGATCGCGCAGGCAAAGCTCGACAGCAGCGGAATGAACGCCCGTCCGTTCAGCCCGACGCGCAGCATCAGCTCGTCCATCAGGAAGGCCGCGCGCGCCATATAGCCCGAAGCTTCAAGAAACAGGATGAACGCAAACAGGATCACGATCTGCGGCAGGAACACCACCACCGATCCAACGCCCGCAATCATCCCGTCGACCACAAGGCTTCGCAGCATCGGGTCCGATATTCCCGTACCGGCGGCCTCGCCCAGCGCGCCAAAGCCCGCCTCGATCGCATCCATCGCCGGCGTCGCCCATGCGAACACCGACTGGAACATCACGAACAGAACCGTGCCGAGGATCATCAGCCCCGACACCGGATGCAACAACACTGCATCCACCTGGCGCGTCAGCTTGTTCATCGCCGGCTCGACCATCGTCTCGCTGGCGATCCGGCGCGCTTCACGCTGCAGCGCGCGCAGGTCGTGCACCGGTTCGACGACGCTCGTCACGGGCGTCATCGTCTTGAGCACTTCGTCGATTCTGGCGATCAGGTCGTCACGGCCAGCTTTCCGCGTCGCCCGTGTGCGCACGACCGGCACGCCCAGCAGGCTCTGCAACTTCGGTACATCGATCTTCACGCCGTCGCGCTCTGCGAGATCGATCATGTTCAACGAAACGATCACCGGCAGCCCGAGCGACTTCATCTGCAGCACGGTGTGGAGATGGGTCCGCAGGTTGGCCGCATCGGCCACGAGGATCAGCGCATCCGGCGCCGGCTCGCCGCGCTTGCCCTGGATCGACTCAACGGCGACCCGCTCGTCCATCGACCGCGCTTCGAGGCCGTAAATGCCGGGCAGGTCCACCAGCGTGATACTCGCCCCGCCCGGCGTCTCGAACTTGCCGGTGCGCGTCTCAACTGTCGTGCCCGCATAGTTCGCCGTCTTGGCAAGACCGCCGGTCAGTCCGTTGAAGAGTGTGGTCTTTCCGCTATTGGGCGCGCCGACCAGCGCGAGCCGCAATGTTGCGGCGCTCAAGCTGCAGGCTCCACAAGAACCATGGCCGCTTCGGCCTTCCGAAGCGCGATCACGGTGCGGTTCAGGCGGAAAGAAAGCGGCGCGCCGCCCAGCCAGCCGCGCGCCAGCAACTCGACCTCATCGCCCTCAGCGAATCCGATCTCGCGCAGCTTGGCGACCAGGTTTTCATCGCCCAGGCCAAAGCCGGTGACGCGAGCCTGCCGGCCCATCGCCAAGGTATGCATCCCGATTGAAATCGACCCGGTGTCCATGAAAAGGTTCTATTGAGAACCATTCTCATAAGCAATGGGTTTCATGTCGCGGGCTGGGCGATGCCGCGATTGTCAGTTGCCGGTGACGGCCGCGGTGGCGGCTGCGGGCGTTGCGGCGACTGGCGCTGTTTCTGCGCCGTCCTTGAGGAACTTCACCAGGACCCGCTGCCCCACCAGAACGGGCGCGGCTTCGGCGTTCACCACAACCTCGACCACGCGCTCATCCGCCCGCTCGCTGGGATCATCCGAGCGCAGCTTGCGGGCGCCCATAACGGCGGCGATGCGGATCACCTCGCCCGGATACTTGGCCTGCTGGTCTGACTCCGGAACGATCTCGACCTTCTGGCCGATCTTCACTGCATTGATCGAGCGTTCCTCCACTTCGGCGCGCACGATGCGCAGCGCCGCTGGTTGCAGCTGGAACATGGCGGTCACGGAGAATGTCGAGGCGCCCGAACCTGGATTGGCGTAGCGGCGCACGATGGTGCCATCAGCCGGCGCGCGGATCGTGTGAAGCTCGACCTGGAAGTTGGCTTCCGCCAGTTGCGCACGCACGAGGGAGATCGACGATCTCTGCGCCTCCAGCTGCGCCTGGAGCTGCTTGGTGCGATCCTGCGCCTGCTCATAGGCCTGGGTCGATGCGGCCTCCTCGGACGTCAGGCGCAGCAAGCGCGCTTCCTCGCGTTTGGCGGCGTCAAACTGGACCTCCAGAATAGGCAGCTGGGCTTCTGCCTGCTGGAGCTGCGCCGCCACGCGATTGCGCGACAGGCGGGCGTCATCATCTTCCTGAAGCGCAAGCACCTGGCCAGCGACCACCTTGTCGCCTTCCTGCACCAGCACTTCGCGCACGATTCCCGGCGCGCGCGCCGCGACATCGACGAGGCCGCCTTCGATGTCCACCTTGCCAGCGGAGATCGCGGTATAGGGTGTGTTGATCGACGCCGGATCGATCTTGGCGGCGTCAGCTGTGGCCGCATCGCCTTCCGGCGGCGGGCCGCCGCAGGCAGCAAGCACAAGGGCGCTTGTGGCGGCGAGGATCAGGACAGGGAGGCGTGACATGACGGTTTTCCGTTCTCAGTGATGGTGCGCGAAGCTGGCTGGGTCTGCGTTCGTCGACGTGATCAGGCCGTCTTCGATGGTGATGATACGATCGGCGAAGGCGGCGAGGCGGGCGTCGTGCGTAACGCACAGCACGGTCGCGCCCTGCTCCTTTGCGCACTTGCGAAGGAGCGTCATGACGATGTTGCCGTTCTCGCCGTCGAGCGCCGACGTCGGTTCGTCAGCGAAGATCAGCTTAGGCTTCTTGGCGAGCGCACGGGCGATCGCAACACGCTGCTTCTCGCCGCCCGACATCCGGTCCGGCCGGTTGCCGAGGCGATGGCCGAGACCAACGTCACGCAGCGTCGCTTCAGCAGCAGCTTTACGCGCGGCCGGTTTGATCTTCATGAACTTCAGCACGATCTGGACCTGCTGGCTCGCCGTCAGCGCCGGGAACAGGTTGAAGCCCTGGAAGATGAAGCCGCAATTGGCCAGACGGAACTTGTCGATCTTCTGGCGCGACATCTTCCAGATGTTGGTGTCGAGCGCGACAACGCTGCCCTGATCGGGCTTCATGAGCCCCGACACGGCAGCCAGGAGCGTCGACTTGCCGGAGCCGGACGGGCCCATGACAAGCACGATCTCGCCGGGCTCGATCAGCAGGTCGATGCCCTTCAGCACGTCGACCATCATCTGGCCGGCCTTGAAGCTCTTGCGGAGTCCGCGCGCCTCGATGGCCCAGCGCTTGCCGGCCTCTTCCGGACGCGGCTCCACTGCGGAAGCAGGAGCCTCCTCTATCTCGACGGGTTTCTTGCGGAGCGCGTTGATCATTTGAGCAGGTCCGCCGGTTCGCCCTTCTTGAGGGCTCCAAGAGTCAGCGCGCCGGAGCCGATGGCGATCGCTAGGAGCAGAACGCCCGTCTGAAGCACCGAGCCAGGATCGAAGCCCATCGGCAGGTTGGCCATCTTCGCCAGCATGGCGATGCCGACCATAAGCAGGGCTGCGGCGGCGATTCCAAGAACGCCGACCCAGAGCGAGAGCTCCATGACCACGCCGCGCAGCTGCCCGATGGACACGCCAAGCGCGCGCAGGCTGGCAAACTCCTTGATGTTGGCGAGGATAGCGCCGCGCAGGGTCTGCCAGGTGATGACCACGCCTATGATGAAGCCGATGGAGCTCATGAAGGACAACAGGATGACGATAAAGCCTTGTGACATCATCTGCCTGGTCGTCGAGGCGGTCAGCTCAGGCTTGGTCCATGCGCGGTAAAGGCCGTCTGACATCGCGTTGAGCTCGTTCCGCACGCGCTCGATATCCTTCATCGTTCCGTCGTTCCTGACCCGGACCATGAGCAGGCCGAGCTGCTCGTCATTGGCGCGCCCCATCAGGCGCTGGGTCTGACGCGACATCACAATGCTCGCGAGCTGACTGTTGGCATAGCCGTTCATGATCAGCGCGACGCGGACGGTCCTGCCGTTCAGCACAGCCTGGTCGCCCAGCTTCACACCGAGTTGCTTCTGCGCCGACACGTCGATGCC
>CAIKXW010000157.1 GCA_903831485.1 uncultured Alphaproteobacteria bacterium
CCGCACACGCCGCAGGCGAAGGGCCCGCTTGGGGCCATGTACAACTGGGTCATGCGCCTCGCCGCCGGCCGGCACGCCGAGCCTGCGCTCTACACGGTGTCTTTCACAGAGAGCTCGTTCTTCCCGATCCCGCCTGACGTGATGCTCGCCCCCATGTGCTTCGCCCGGCCCGAACGCTGGGTCCGCTACGCCGTGGGCTGCACGATTGCGTCCGTCTTCGGAGCATTGCTGGGCTACGCGATTGGCTTCTACCTGTGGGAAGCCGTGGGCTCGCAGATCATCGGCTTCTTCGGCTATGGCGGCAAGGAAGAGGAACTGCGCCTCGCCTACGCCACGGCCGGCGTCTGGATCATCTTCCTGAAGGGCGTCACGCCGATCCCGTTCAAGCTGGTCACAATCGTCTCCGGCGCCATGGCGTTCAACCTGCCGATCTTCGTGGCCGCCTGCCTCGTCACCCGCGGCATCCGGTTCTTCCTGGTTGCATGGCTGTTCCAGAAGTTCGGCCCGACGCTCGCCCCGATCATCGAGAAGCGCGTCGGCCTGTTCATGCTTCTTTTCCTGGCTGTCCTCGTCGGCGGCTTCGCCGTCGCCGCCCTGCTTCACTAGGATTGCGGAAAATTCCATCGAAGTTTCTGCAATCCGTGAACCGGATGTTTGCGATCGTTGTGCGAAAACCGGGTTGAGCCGGTGGATGGTCCGCCTGCTCGCTGTCAGTACCGGGTCGCATCCATGGCCACGCTCCGCCGTATCCAGACCGCCTCCATGCGCGTTGCGCCGCACTGGTTCCTGTGCGTCTTCCTCGGCGCGTTCGTGGCGTTGCAGCTGGCAAGCCCGTCAGCCCTGATCCTCTGACACCGGCTGGCCAAGCCCCCATCATTGCGCTAATCAGTCCGCCCCGCGCGGGAGTGGCGGAATTGGCAGACGCAGTGGACTCAAAATCCACCGTCCTAACGGATTTGTGGGTTCGACCCCCACCTCCCGTACCAGCGCCAATGCGTTGACGTTGGGCAGGCGCCCACCCTAAATCCACGGCAATCGCGGAGCCGTGTGTCTTGATGAAAAAGCTTCTGGTCACGGGCGGCGCCGGCTTCATCGGATCCGAGGTCTGCCGGCAGGTGATCGCCCAGACCGGCTGGTCGCTGGTGAACCTCGACAAGCTCACCTACGCTGGCAACCTCCAGTCGCTCGCGATGATCGCGTCCGATCCGCGCTACGAATTCGTAAAGGGCGATATCGGCGACCGCCCGCTGATCGATGCTCTCCTCGCCCGCGTCCAGCCCGACGCGATCATGCACCTTGCCGCTGAATCACATGTCGACCGCTCGATCACTGGCTCGGCAAGCTTCATCCAGACCAACATCGTCGGCACGCACGCGCTGCTCGAGTCCGCCCTCGGCTACTGGAAAACGCTCCCGCCGGAGAAGAAGGACAAGTTCCGCTTCCTCGCCGTGTCGACGGACGAGGTCTATGGCTCACTCGGTCCGACGGGCTGTTTCAGCGAGACCACCGCCTTCGATCCGCGCTCGCCCTATTCGGCGAGCAAGGCCGCGTCCGACCATCTCGTCAGCGCCTGGGGCCACACCTATGGCCTGCCGATCGTCATCTCAAACTGCTCGAACAATTACGGCCCCTACCATTTCCCGGAAAAGCTCATCCCGCTGATGATCATCAACGCGATGAACGACAAACCGCTGCCGGTCTATGGCGATGGCTCGAACATCCGCGACTGGCTATTCGTCGAAGACCACGCACGCGCCCTGCGCACGCTGGTCGAGCATGGCCGCCCCGGCGAGACCTACTGCATCGGCGGCCGCGCCGAGCGCACCAATCTCAACGTCGTCACCGCCCTCTGCGGCCTGTTCGACCCAATCAAGTCGCGTCCCGCCGGCGAGACGGCCAAACGCCTTATCACCTTCGTTCAGGACCGCCCCGGCCACGACAAGCGCTACGCCATCGACAGCGCAAAGATCGAATCTGAATTCAGCTGGAAACCCTCCGTCACCTTCGAGGATGGCCTCCGCCGCACCGTCGACTGGTACCTCACCAACCGCGACTGGTGGGAGCCGATCACCACGGGCGTTTACGCGGGCGACCGGCTGGGGCTACTGCGAGCATAGTTCGTCAATGCTCGTTTGCGTGAAGTGTTATTCGTCGCAAAAGCGTGTCGGCCCCTGCACCGCCGCAGCTTAACGCGCGCCTGCACCCCGCAACGCTCGCGGTCTCGAAGCGGCCGTTGCCCGTCTAAGACAAGCCGACGGTCTGATTTCCGATCACTACGCTGATGCTGGCGGGCGGCCTAGAAGCTCAATCCCTGAACGCAATCATCGAGACTTTCGTGTCTGCGCCCGTCTCGGGGTTCGCGAACACGATCTCAGCGAGCCCGCCTGCATCTGGAGCTTCTTCCATCAGGCGCGCGACTTCGGCGTCGTCTGCGGCATAGCGGTGCTCGTTGCCAAGAACCAGTTGTTCAGGCGCGCGCGTCGCTGTGACGAGGATGGCGCCGAGGCTGACGGCCGCGAGAAGGAAGGCGTTCATGGCTGGATCCCTGTGTCCGGGAACTAACCCATGGCAGGCCAGGACGTTCCCGCACTAACCAGCGGCAAGCAGATCCCGCGCGGCGCGTTCGCCCGCCGCCACCGCCCCATCCATGGTTCCCATCGCGGACATGGCCGTCTGCTCGCCAGCGAACACCAGCCGCCCGTCGAGTTCCACGCGCGCTGCAATTTCCGGATAACGCGTGTACTGCCCCGTCAGACAGGTCGCCCGGCTTCCCCGCGTGTGCGGATGGTTCGCCCAGAACAGGCTCGTCCGCACTTTCGGCGTCAACGACTGCGCCACTTCCGGCGACAGGACTGACAGCCCCGCCTGCAGCCGCGCCAGCGCCTGTGCTTCCTCGCCCCTCGCGGCCTCGCCCGCGAAGCAGTTGGTCAACACCGCGCCATCTCCCGCCTGGCCCACGCTCGACTCCCACAGCGTCTGGAAGCCACGATCCGAGATTGTCCTGCCATGCGCCGGCCGCGCATCCGCGCCCACGATAAGCTTGGCGGTCGCGCCGTGGCCGAGTTCGTTGATCACCATCATCTTGTCCGCCGGCAGCGCGAGCCCGCCCAGCCCCCTGATCTCGCGCAGCCGCGTGAAGGGCATGGCCATCACGACATGGGCAAACGTCCGTTCGAACGGCGAGCCGTCGGCCGTGCGGAAACTCAGCTTCAGACCGCCCTCGCTGCGTGCGATCGCCGCCAGCTGATGCCGCTTGTGAATTGCGACGCGCTGCACCAGCGGCTCGCCCGACAGGCGCCGCTCGAGCGCGTCCGGCAAGCTCGACGATCCACCCGCAATCCGCAGCGCTCCGTCACGCTTGCCGAACAGCGCAAACGGCCTGGCCGTGTCCGTTCCGACGAGATCCACGAAGTTGAGCGAGGATTGCTCACGTATGGCGACGCCAAACGCCGCGTGCCACGCCAACGCCAGCAGGTCGATCACCCAAGGCTCGGTCGATTCCGCGAGGCTCTCGAGATAGTCCGACAGCGGCAGGTCATCGAGCTGTCTTGCCCGCTCCGTCCATCCGCCCGCCGCATCCAGCAGCGCTGCCTGGTCCGCCGCCACGCGCAGGGCGATCGCTAGGAATGGTCCGGTGGGTCCCGCGGGATCAAGCAGGTCAGCATCGCCCCACTGGAATCCGCCAACATCGTAGAGCGTAGGCTTGGCGCCCTGCGGCGCCATCGGCTCGACCCGCACGCCAAGCTCGCCGCACACGCGCAGTAGCGCCGCATCACCACTGTCGACGAACTCGCCGCCCAGCTCGCAGAACTGTCCCTCGGGCGTAAAGTCGCGCAGCGTGTACATCCGCCCGCCCAGCCGTCCGCTCGATTCGAACACGTCCACCGTCGCGCCTGCGCTCGCCAGCCGCCACGCCGCCACCAGGCCCGACGCGCCGCCGCCGACGATCGCCACCGAACCCGCTTCCCCGTTCAGTTCAGGACCTGCCTGCGGCGTACAGGCCGCCGTCGCCAGCATGGCAAGCATCGCCCGGCGGCTCAGAGCACGCGGGCCCGCCACGCCAAGGTGCGCCCGCGCCGCGCGCAAGCGTCCGTCGATCCAGCTGAGCAGCTGTGTCCGCGCCATCCGGCTCCCCGTTGTCCTGCCCGATGTAAGGCTTGCTCCGGTCCCGGAGACAAGACCCCGCAAGCCACCACCCGAGACAGGCCGGACACAAACAAAAAGGGCCGCGCGGCGTGTGCCGGCGGCCCTTCTCGTCATTGAGCGGGGCTCGAGCCCCTGGAATTACTTCCGTCAGCTTGGCCGACGACCGGAGGTTGCTCCGAACGACAGACTGACCGACAGGGCTCCGCCCCGGCTCATAGTGACTGACATTGGATCACCTCCTTTCGCAAAGTTGACGATGGGGTCGAGAATGGGGGCCATCCGCCACGTGCGCAAGGGTAAACCAGCCCCAAGCGCAGTTCAGCCCGCGCGCACAACCCTTACGGGCAGTTCCGTCCGCACATCGACCAGCACGATCCGGCCATCCACGCGCGCATAGAACTGGCCCGTGGGCGCGGCCGGCAGCGCCAGCGTTGCAGGGTCATGGATAACCAGCGCAGACGTCGCCGACACGCGGCGCACCGGCACGCCCATGTCAGGCAGAGGCCGCGGCCCGGCGGGCACATCGGCTGTGGGATCGGTCGGCTGAACCGGCAAGATGCTCGTCACCAGCTCCGACGTCCTGTCAACCAGCACGAAGCGCCCATCGACGCGCGCATAAAACTGTCCCGACGGGGCAGGCGGCAGGATGAAGCTCTCCTGCGATGTCACTACCGCCGTCGATGTCGCCGGCACGCGCCTGTTCAGCAGCGCGGCCTCCGCCAGCATCCGCTCGCGCGCCACCGCCTGCCGATCCTGCTCCGCCTTTTGCAGCAGGCGTTCGCGCTCGCGCCGATAATCCATGTCGCGCATCGCCTGCCCGGCGGCGGAGACTCCCGAGCCCGGCAGGCTGTTCAGGTCACGCTCGCGCTGACGGGCAGACTCCAGCTGGTCAACCTGGCGCTGCTCTTCCATCTGGAACTGGCGGTCGAGCGCATCAAAGCGCGGCAGCGTGTCCAGCTGCGCATTCGCCGGCAGCGCCATGAACAACAGACCTGTAATCGGAAGGGCCTTGAGCATACGTTGAACATAGCACGTCTGCCCCGTCTCGACAGCAGCGTCGCACGTCACACTCCAGCCGGGCGGGCAGGCCTGGTTCGATCTCGTCACCTCAGCCGCCGCTGGAGAAATTCCCGGAGAGACCAAGCCGAGCCTGCGCTGCCGCCGTGATCACGGCGACTTCAGGAACGCAGCCGCATCCTTCCAGGGCGCGATCGACCAGTACGATGTCGCAAGTCCCGAAGGCGAGGGCAGCACGAATACGGCCGGCCCTTCATGCCCCACCTGACGACCAACGCTGATCCGTCCTGTCGATTTGCCGAGCCAGAGCCCTGCCGAAGTCTTGCTCGTGAAGGCGAGCGCGCCCGGCTTCAGCCGCTGTACCTTGTGCCTGAAGCCCTCCACATCGAACGCCTCGCGGGCGATCTTCGCATCGACGCCCCAGCTCGTCTTGCAGAAATCCGTCAGCCCCACGCCGAGGTCCAGCAGCAGCGGATACTCATGCGGTGCAAACAGGCGCGGCGTGACACCCGTCTCATGCAACGCGCGCCAGAACCGATTGCCCGGGTGCGCATAGTAGGCGCCAACCGCCGCCGACATCGGCCCCGCCGCCGTGCCCACGAACCAGATGCGCAAATTCGGCGCGAGACGGTCCGGCAGGATATGGGCCGCCGCCGAAGCCCTGCGCGACATCAGTTGGTTTCGCCCATGCTTCCGCCCCGCCGCACATTGTCCGGCAGTGTGGCCAACTGTTCCGGCGTCAGCTCCTCCAGCGGCACGAGATAGGTGTGGATTGCAAACACCGTGGCCGTTTCCGTAAGCCGCTTCAGCGACTGTCGTTCTACCCGCACCCACACGGGAGCCGCGGGATCAAATGGCCGCCGCTCATGCTCCAGCCTTGGCTGGTGCAACTCCGGATCATTGTAGCAGAGCACATTCGCGCGCCACACGGCGTTGCCCTGCTGCAGGACATCCATCACGCGATTGACGCGTTTTGCGATGCCATTGTCGTAGCGATCCACCGGCTCATGAATGCGCAGCATGTTGCGACCGATCTTCTGGTGCAGCGACCAGCTAGCCGGAAAGCACAGCACCGCGGATGTCAGCACATGGCCATCGCCGGTCTGCTCGAGGATCAGGAAATCCTCCTGCGCCAGCCGCGCCGCCGCGATGATCGCTGAGTCCTCGCGCGCCGGATTGATCACCAATCCATCCGGCCGCTTGATCCCGCCCTCAACGCGCGCAAACCCCGGCAGCGCCAGCACCGCCGCGATCACCTGATCCAGCAGCACCGCCTCGGCCTCCACCGGTCCGGCCGCGCGCATGACAACCTCATCGCGCCGCTCTTCCAGCAACCGGTCGCGATACGCCATCTGCCCCGCATAGGCGTCATCCACGCGAAGCCAGTCGCCCTCGGCCACGGGCTGCAGACCGGGCAGGCGCGCAGCCAGGGCGTCCATCCACGGCGCGACGGGCAGGGTGTTCTGACAGATGGCGATGTTCGTGCTCACGCTGGGCACATTCCGCGAAGGCGGAATCTAGTCAACGCTCTAGAACCGCTTGAACGCCTTCGGCGCTTGCGTCGCGCTGGCCTTCGCCACCAGCTTGCCGTCCGGATCGAACAGCTCCGCTTCGATGAAGCAGGTGGACTTGCCCCATTTCAGGATCTTCGCCTCCGCGCTCGCCTTACCGACGAACAGCGGCCGCAGGTAGGAGATCTTCATCTCCAGCGTCGGCGCATTCATGGTCACGTTGGAAGCGATGATCGCCGCCGTGCTCATCGCCTCGTCCAGCATCGCCGCGATGAAGCCGCCCTGGATCGCGCCTGTCGGATTTGCAAAGTCCTGACGCGCCTCGAATTCAAATCGCGAGATCATGCTGGCCTGATCCACGCCGACCAGCCGCGTGCCCAGCGTCTCGGTGCAGGGCGGCCGTTTCTTCGAGTTCTGGAAGCGCGCAAGCATCTCCGCATCGGTCAGCCGAGGTGGGTCCGGCGCGTCGGTGCTGCTCACGGGATAGCGCTTCTATTTGCGGCGGAAGGCGTCGAGCGAAACGATGGTCGCGTCAGGCGCGGCAGTAGCCGCGGCAGGCGCCGGTGCGCCCGCGGACGACGCACGCTTGGGCGGGACAATCGCCGGAACGCTCGTGTCGGCTCGCGTATCCAGTGGTTCCATCTGGACGCCGAAATTGGTCGAGGGATCGAAGAACCGGGTCACCGCGCCGAACGGCACGCGCAGCAGCTGCGGCGCGCCGCCAAACCGAAGCATGATCTCGAACAGTTCGTCCTGCACGGCGAACTTGTCGTACTGATGCTGGATGACGATCGTCATCTCCTCGGGGAACTTGTCCTTGAGCCAGTCTTCCATCTGCACGCCCTGCTGGTGCGTGCGGAAGGTGACGTAGAAATGATGGTCGCCAGGCAGCTGTCCCATCGCTGCGGCCTTGTCCATCGCCGCGCGCACGATCCCGCGATACGCCGCCTGGGTCAGGGCATGATAGCCGATGTGATCCTTGCCGGATCCCGGTGACCGCTCCAACTAAACCTCCATCGTCTGAGCATCAGGGCTATGCCCTGATCAGCGCCCGGTAAATTAGCTTCAAGTGCTAGGCGAGCCCGCGCCCTTCGCCTCGTTCTGCGAGAACGATAACGCGCATCAGCCATGCACGGGCAGGACTCAAGCGCAACATTTGATTTCTCCACAGGCCGAACCGGCATACCTTCCTCAGCATGACACGCACGCCCAAGCCTTACAGGTCACGCAAGATCGGCGACCGCGACCTTTCGCCCGAGACACTCATGATGGGGTATGGCTACTCGCCTCATCTGTCCGAGGGCGCGCTGAAGCCGCCGCTGTTCCAGACATCCACCTTCGTCTTCGGCAGCGCAGAAGAGGGCAAGGCCTCGTTCGAACTCGCCTACGGCCTGCGCGAGAAGAATCGCGGCGAAGAGATGCATCTCATCTACTCGCGCATCAACAATCCCAATCTCGAAGTGCTGGAAGATCGGCTCGCCGTCTGGGACGCGGCGGAAAAGGCGCTCGCCTTCGCCTCCGGCATGGCCGCGATCTCCACAACGCTGATGACCTTCCTGCGCCCCGGCGACACATTCGTGTTCTCCGAACCCGTCTATGGCGGCACCGAATTCCTCGTGCACACCATCCTGCCCCAGTTTGGGGTGCACGGCGTGGGCTTCATGGCCGAAGCCGGCGCCGATGGCTTTCGCGAAGCAGCAAAAACTGCTGCAGCGCAGGCAGCGCAGTCAGGCGGCAAGGTCGGCGTTATCTATATCGAGACGCCCGCCAACCCCACCAACGGCCTCGTCGACATCGCGCTCGCCCGCGAGATCTCGGAAAGCCTGAAAGGCCCCGCAGGCCGCCCGCCCGTGATTGTCGACAATACCTTTCTCGGCCCAATCTGGCAGCAACCGCTGAGGCTTGGCGCAGACATCTGCGTCACCTCGCTTACCAAGTATGTTGGCGGACATTCCGATCTCATCGCCGGTTCCGCCTCGGGCGACGCCAGCTGGATCGGCCGGGTCGCTGTCTTCCGCACCATCTTGGGGACGATGACGGATCCGCACACCGCGTGGCTGCTGCTGCGCTCGCTCGAAACGCTGAAGGTCCGCATGGACGCCGCCGAACTCGGCGCCCGAAAGGTCGCCGCCTACCTGCGCGACCATCCGCGCGTGAAGTCGGTGTGGTATCTGCCCTTCCTGCCGGAGAACCATCCCGACCGCGCGCTGTTCGAAAAACAGTGTGTCACGGCCGGCTCCACGTTCTCCTTCGAGATCGTGGGCGGCGAGAAGGAAGCCTTCGCCTTCCTCGACAAGCTGCAGGTCATCAAGCTGGCCGTCAGTCTTGGCGGTACGGAGACGCTCGCGTCCCATCCCGCGGCGATGACGCACTCGGATGTGCCGCCCGAAGCGCGCCTGCGCCTCGGCATCACCGAATCCCTCGTCCGCCTCTCCATCGGCGTCGAGAACCCGGATGACCTTATCGCAGACATTGAGCAGGCGCTCGGTCAGTCGTAGCGCGGACTGCCTGGCGTCCCCGCCTCAGCAGGTGACTGGCGCAGCCCCCTGAGCGCCCTGGCGCGGCGCCGGTCCAGCAGGCTCCTGCGCAGCCGTTGCCGTCTTGCGCGGGATCGCCGGCAGCTTCTGCGGCGGCGGCGTGAACGGGCCCCTGACATTCATGA